>NZ_JBLZFX010000110.1:0-19666 GCF_050753345.1 Alkalinema pantanalense CENA528
TTGAAGCCCTGGTTCTCTCACTGATTCAATCTCTAATCCCTAATATGATGCTAAATTACCTGCTTTTTCACGATTCTTGGTAAAACTCTTTATTTTTTTAAGCCTGAGTAGTTACGAACGAGAGTTGATTGGTCGAATCATTCGGAGGGATGTTATGCGCGAATCCGTCACCTATCAAGCTGTATTAGAAGAAGGCCTATTACGGGAAGGCGCAGACATTGATCTGATTGTCCGGGCAACGGGCTGGTCGATGACCTATGGTCGGTCGTAGACCATCGAGCAAATTCAGCAATTACAGCAGGACAGTTCTCGCTAGCAAGAGTGCAACCCCTGAGGCCATCCCTCCCCGTCGATTTCTTGTCAAGGCTATTGCAATACTCATCATAAAGGCCAACCACGGCCCCCCCTCTTGCCTCCTTCCCCGCTGGCCCATCAATCCGTTTTGGGTGCGTGCAGTCCTACAACTGCCCTAAGGTCGTCAAGCCTAATGTCACTTGCTGGGGTGCCCATCATCCGTGAAAACTGTGCTGCCGAAGGCTTCCCGATCGCTGTAACTGTAGCCTAAAGGCAACTTTTCTTGATCCTTGTATAGCTGTATAGTTATGATGTGATATGTAGACCCATTAATTTGTGTAAACATATCATCTTCAACTTTAAGATAGTTATCAAAAGCTGAATACATCAACAACCGAGTACAACGACTCATGCAGTTACTGTGGGGATTGATTGGGTGGGGCGTCGTTTCAGTCATCCTGGCTGAAGTGACGCGAGACCTCTACCATATTGCGGGGCACTACTGGCAACCGTTAAAGCGGTACCATATGGCTCACCACAAAGCCTATCGTCGGGATCTGACGATGACGACCCTAGAGAACTATAAACAGGCACAACTCTTTAACGATGTGCCGGAATCTCTAGCGATGATAGGCGTGACGGCCCTGGCTGCCGGGTTGACGGCGCAGGTGGGCATGTGGTTTGGCTGTCTGTATTCCCTGGCCTTTTTGATTCCTGCGGCGGCACGTTCCCAAGGCTGGTTGCTGCAAACGGACTTTAGCCATAAGCCCGGTGCGCTGGTTACGATTCCCAGTCAGTGGAAGGTGAATCGCTCGTACCACTGGCGGCACCACTTTGATGAGATGAATGCCTACTACTGCGGGCATTTCACCTTTGTCGATCGCCTGTTAGGAACCAGCTTGGCACTGAAGGGCAAGGTCGTGGCGGTGACGGGGGCCTCTGGGGGCATGGGTCGAGCGTTGGTGGATGAGCTGTGCCAGCAGGGGGCGCAGGTGGTGGCCCTGACGACTCGCCCTGATACTGCGTTTCCGCCGGAGGTGCGGGTGCAGCCGTGGCAGATTGGGGCAGAGGCTGATTTAGTTGCTCAGCTTCAGGATGTGGATATTTTGGTCATCAACCATGGCATGAATGTCTATGGCGATCGATCGGCCCAGGCCATCCAGGAAATCTATGAAGTCAATGCTTTTTCCGTCCTGCGGTTGGCCAATGCCTTTTTTAGTACGGTGACGGGTCCAACGGACAGAGCCACGAAGGAACTGTGGGTGAATACCTCGGAGGCGGAAGTGAATCCGGCCTTTAGTCCCCTGTATGAACTGTCGAAGCGCACCATTGGCGACTTGCTGACGCTACAACGGCTGGATGCACCCTGCATTATTCGCAAGTTAATCCTGGGGCCGTTTAAGAGTCCGTTGAATCCCTATGGCGTTATGTCAGCGCGTTGGGTGGCTTGGGCGATCGTGGCCTTGGCTAAGCGAGATGTGCGCAATATCATTGTGACGATTAATCCGATCACCTATCTCGTGTTTCCGGTGCATGAATTTTTTCAGTCGTTGTACTTCCGGTTGTTTACCCGTCGTTCCCGTAGTGTTGCTACTGAAGTTGACGAGTTAGTGAGCGCGAAGTAGTTAAGATTGTGAATATTGTTGAAATGTCTGTTGGCATAGTTTGTTTTAAACATTAACCAGTTCGTGTTGACACCTGTAAATGCGATAGTGATCACGCTGTTGATTTCTATCGCATTTTTCTAGCTCTATTGTTCTTATTCTTCTAACGTGAGTTTACTGAATTCGGGGGGCGGCGCGATCGTCGGGGCTGCTGCGCAGTGAAGATCGGGGAACTTCTCCCCTCAAAGCAGTTTGCTCTGGCAGAGCGTCGGAGAAACCGCCTTGCCCCCTGCTTCGTCAGGGGACTCTACTCCCCCGACACCCCCCGAAAGTGAATTCTCTGTCCTAGTACAGGGGATTGGTAAGGGACAAGTTTGTTGGCGAACTCACGTTCTTTTAGGTTGATTCAGCTTGGGCTTTTTGTGCTGCGTAGCGTTCTTTGAAAAGCCGTTGTTGGACTGCGTGATCGACGATCGGTTTGGGGTACCCGGCCCGATCGCGGGTGCCTTTGTCGATCTTGCCAGAGATGAGTTCGGCAGTTTCTGCACTGCGCAATTCTGGTAACCAGTGGCGGATATACTCTGCTTCTGCATCAAATTTTTGGGCTTGGCTGGTGGGGTTAAAAATTCGCAAGGGCTTGGGGTCCATGCCACTGGAGGCACTCCACTGCCAACCGCCATTATTGGCTGCCAAATCGCCATCCACCAGTCGCTGCATGAAATACTTTTCACCCCATCGAAAATCTATAATCAAATCTTTGGTCAGGAAACTGGCGACAATCATGCGACAACGGTTGTGCATCCAGCCCGTTTCGTTTAACTGCCGCATGGCCGCATCGACGATCGGATATCCCGTCCGACCTTCACACCAAGCCTGAAAGCGATCGTCGTTATTGTCCCAAGGAAAATTCTTGAAGGGGGCGCGATAGGCTCCCTGCTCCAGTTCGGGAAAATGGAATAGGACATGTTGATAAAACTCACGCCATGCCAATTCCTGTTGCCAGGTGGTGATGCCCTTTTGGGTTTCTTCGCTGCGGGCCTGTTCCGTGGCGGTTTGTGTAGCTGCCCAGACGGTGCGAATCCCGATCGTGCCAAATTTGAGGGCGGGGCTGAGGGTGGAGGTACCGGGGTTAGCTGGAAAATTCCGTTCGATGTCGTAATCGCCAACTTGTTGTTCAATGAATTCGCTTAACCGTTGTTGTGCTGCTAGTTCACCCGGTTCTAAAATTTGACCATTTCCCCAACTGAATCCTAATTCTTTTAACGTTGGTAATTCAATTCCCCCCGATCGCTGGGCTGTTTCTTGTTCTGTTTCTGATAGACCGATCGCACCCGTTAATTCTGCATAGGGGGTGGCTTTGGGTTGACTGCGCCAATTTTTCCAGAAGGGCGTATAGACGGTGTAGGGCGCTTGGGTGGCTTTGGCGAAGATTTCTTGGGGGGTGTGCAGAAGTTGATCCCAGGCGGTCACGACTTCAACGCCGACCTCGTGGAGTGCATGAATCAGGGCATTGTCCCGTTCCTGGGCATAGGGTTCCACATCCCAGTTCCAATACACTGCGGTTGCGGCTAAGTTTTTCGCCAATTCGGGCAAGGCGTCGGTGGGTCGATCGTGCAGGAATAACAATTGGCTACCGGCTTCCAGATATCGCTGCGCCAGCGATCGTAAGCTGCCCAAGAGATAATCTACCCGCACGTCAGCAATGTCATCCCGTTGCAAAATTGCAGGGTCTAAGCAAAACACGCCAACCACTTTGCGCGTTTTTTGGCGAGCCATGGCTAACCCCACATTGTCGGCGATGCGCAAATCTCGACGGTGCCAAAATAGAACCAGGTCAGACATGATAAACCCACGGAGCAATACAAGCGAAACTAGTAATTCAGATCAAATTTACTAGCTAATTTACTTCCTAGTTTACCTGATTTCCTTGAGTTTGGTTGTTCTTGATGGGGGCGATCGTGCTTTTCTGTGCTGGCAGCCTGAGCCCCTAGGTTTTGTGGGGACGATCGAGGTGTCTGTAGTTTTTTGAAACTAGCAAGACACCTGAGTTTAAGTATTAGCGTTGGCGTTCGCGGCTTAATATGCTGATGTATTGGCCGTCGGAATGGATGATTTTCATCGGTTGACTCCAATGAATCCTGTCTGCGATGCGATGGACGTGTAATTGATTAATGGTGTCCTGAATGAATTCTGGATGACCGATTAAGTGGATCTGCAACCGTTGTGGGCCGTGATCGATCGAACGATCACCGCGATCGCTAGAATCTTTTGCCATATTGTGAGCTTCTCCTTGTTGCGGATTTAAGAAGCCCCAAAATTTAGAGCCACCCCGTTTGACATCACAAACAAGAGTGGCTCGGTCAGATGTTAAAATCCTCATCAAGCCTCCTTGCTGCTACTCCAGCGAGGGGGAATAGCTACCCATAGCTGCTCCAACAACTGTGGGTAGTGCCCTAAATTTTTGGGAACCTAGCGCCCCATGCTTCATGCCAAACCGTCAATCGTAAGCTCAACTGAAAGAAGGATGTCCATGGCGATCGCTATGACAGAATAGCCTACGGAGAAACCCTAGGAAAGTCAACCCCGTTGGAAAAAGTTTACGAAACAAAATCTACGGTAATCAATAATTATTTTCCGGGAACTGTACTCAGGAAACCCTGAGAACTCTGCTAGGTTCATACGGAATGTTTATATTGTTCTATCCTGTGGCTACGATCGTATTCTAAATCATTCATGCTAGCGTTGGAATTTCGGCTTAATTTTTTAACTCATCTAATTTTGTGAGTTGAATTTTGATTGTCAAACTAATCCATGTGTCTAATTCAATCAGCAAGACTTTGGATGTAGATGAAGCAACCATGCAGCGTAATGCAAGAACAATCCATCAGTGCCGATCGTGGAACTGGAACACTCCAAAACTAAGGTCAAAACTTCAGTTATTTTCTGAAAATATTCTGGTAAGTCAATTGACCCACAGACCAGATCAGAAAGCAGCATAAGCTATCTGCTAGCTAGCCTATATTTCCAGCAGTAATAGAATTATCCATTCTGCGTTGGGAATACCCCTTACATGATCTCCAGCTTTCTAGGATTCGCCTTCGGTTTAATCGGCCTCCTGCTCCTCTCCCTACTGGGCTTCGCAGGCATCCAATGGCTCAACCTCCCGATCGGTAACTTGGTCGATTGGGTCTTAGGCGGCGCAATCTTTTGGTGGTTGCTCGTCATCGTCACCGTCCCCTGGAACATCCACTTCCAAGCCAAACAAATCCTCGCCGAAGCCGCCCTCTCCGAAGAACGCGACATCCCGATCGACCCTAAACAAATCCGCTACACCCAAACCGTCGCCCAACGCGCCCTCCTCCTCGCCCTCGCCCTCCATCTCGCCTCCGCCCTCGGCCTCTACCTCCTCTCCGCCAGCGGCATCAGCGCCATCGGCTACATCGCATCCGCCGCCGCCCTCCTCCTCACCGGACTGCGCCCCGCGATCGAAGCCTACCGCTACTTCATCCACCGCCTCAGCCTCATCCGCAAAAACCTCGCCTACCCCCGCGAAGACGTTGCTGAACTGCGATCGCGCCTCACCCAACTCGAAGAAACCACCCAACACCTCAACAAGCAACTTGATCTCGATCAACCCAACTCCTGGGCCGCCCACCAACAACACAGCATCGAAACCCTCTCCCGCCGCATCGCCGATCTCAACGCCCACCTCGAAGCCCTCCAAGCCAGCAACGATCGCGACCACGATCGGCTCTCCCGCGAAGCCCGCCAAGCCATCTCCCAACTCAGCGAAGACAGCCAATTCCTCGACCACATCCGCGAAATCATCCGCTTTTTCAAATCCGCCTAATCCCCACCTTGCCCCGACCCAACATCAAATTGAATGATCAATGCTACCGATCGATCCCCCCTTCCCCCTCCTTAAAAAAGGGGGAATCCAGTCAAATTCTGTCAAAGTCCTCCTTAAAAAAGGGTATTTAGGGAAAATTCTGTCAAAGTCCCCCTTTTGAAGGGGGATTTAGGGGGATCGTTATATGTTGCAATCACAAATTAATTTGATATGAGAAATGAATCAGCCGTAGAATTATCACCAAAAAAATAGCCTCCGAAACTCTTTACAGTTTGGAAGCTATTTCTAACGAGCATGGCAGGAATCGAACCTGCGACCCTCAGAACCGGAATCTGATGCTCTATCCCCTGAGCTACATGCCCCTGTGGCGTTTAAACACACTTGCTCATCATAACACAGGTTTATCCAGAATTTATAAATAGTAAGCCGGATCGATCGGCTCCCCATTCTGCCGCACCTCAAAATGCAAATGCGGCCCCGTCGAAAGCCCTGTCGATCCCACAGTCGCGATCGGTTCTCCCTTTTGCACCACTTGTCCCTCTTGGGGATAAAACCCCTGGGTATGGGCATAGAGACTCGTGATCCCATTGCCATGGTTGACGATCACCGTATTGCCATAGCCGCCATACCACCCCGCATAAATCACCACCCCCGCCGCTGCCGCACGAATCACCGTCCCCTCATCCGCCCCAAAATCAATACCCGCATGGAATTTTTCGTAACCCAAAATCGGGTGTATCCGCCAGCCAAAATAGCTAGTCACTGGCGCATCCACGGGATAGCTCATCTGGCCATTGCCTCGAACAATCACTCCCCCAAAATCCTGCCCTTGATATTGGCGGATGTAGCGGGTGATTGCCGCAGAATCACGATCGAGCTGGCTCATCGCCGCTTCTAAGGCCCGTCGATCGTTCTTCAGACGAGCTACTATTTGCTTCTGAAACTCCGCCTGCGCCTGGGTCTCATTCTTTTGCGCCAAGAGTTGCTGGGTCATCACCGCAATTTGATTTTTTTCTGCCTCCACCTGATTGCGGCGTTGCTCCAGTTGATCCGTCTGTTGCTTCAGTGCCACCAGCGCTTTGCGATCGGCCTCATACAAACGCTTCAGACGATAGCGCTGACTGAGAAAATCACTGAGCGTCTGACTTTGCAACAGAACCGCTAACCCTTGGCGATGGGGTTGCCGTTGCAGAAATTGCAGCCGTGCCACGATCGCCTGCTGGCGGGAACGGTAGCGATCCTCCGCTTGTGCCAACGCCAATTCCAATTTTTTCAACGTCGTTTGCGATTTTTCCAGACTAGCCTGGGTCACTTGCAGTTTTTGGGTGGTTGTCTTGAGCTTCTGATTCAACCCCGACAAATCCTTTTGGGTAATGCCTTCCAGGGTTTTAATCTGATTATGTCGTTGCTGAATTTGTTGGCGCTGTTGTTCCACTTGCTGGCGCTGCTGCTGGAGCGTATCAATCTCCGGCTGTGCAGTCTGAGCTAGGGCAGGCAGCCCCAAGCCCCCAGCCCACCCAAATACCCACAGGCTGCAAACCAGTAGCCACAGGCCGCAAAAGCGTTTCATCCCTTCACTGATACTTGTTTTACTGATACTTGTTTTACTGATACTTGTTTTACTGATACTTGTTTCACGATCGATCCTTGTCTGAATTCCCAGGAACTTCACCATGACTTAGCCCCTATTGGCGGGCAATTGACGGGTGCTCCCCGATCGCAATCCACCCAACTGTAACAGCAAGCACTATTATCTCCAGGTTGCTCAATTTGGCAAGCTTAATTTAGTAACCTGGCAAGCTCAACGGGGGGCTCTCAACGGGAGATCTGACCCCATGATGATCCAGGAGGAAGGATCTAGTCGCGTGCTCGCCTTGCGCATCTCAACAGCTCAGGACTTTACAGGTTGATTCAAAATATTAATAATTATTAAGGGAATTACACCTTGATAACTCAATGCCACAGCCCCAGAGAAATGCGCTACATTGATCCTAGATTGCTCTAAGGCTGAGATCTTACTAAATAAGATCTTGAGTCTGAGATCTTGAGTCTGAGATCCTAGTCTGGGATCTGAGTTTGGCCGTTGTTCGAATTTGACGATCGTTGTCTCAACGATCTAGGATGCAGCTAGTTCAGTCAGGGATCAAGCAAACGTCTTAGATAGGTTTCTCAAGAACCCTTCCTAAGGAAGATGCTAGCAGTTAACCAAATGTTCCACACTGCTGAAGAATTTTTCAGATTTTGTCATGATTGACACGGGTCGTGTTCCACTGACAGGTCAGTCTCTTACGTGGTTTCGCCAGGGATTAGATTGTGTGGCTGCCGGTGACTTCGATAAGGCAGTGGCCCATTTTAATCAGGTGATTCGAGTTCGCGCTGACTACTGGGAAGCCTGGTACGAGCGAGGGTTAGCACTTGAGGAACTGGGATGTTTTGCTGAATCCATTCGGAGTTACGAACAAGCCCTAACCTATGAACCTTCCCAGGATGCCAGAGTGGAGATTTGGCTGCATCGGGGGAATGCGTTTCAGTATGGTTTAGGGGACTATCCCTCTGCGTTAGCCTGCTACGATCGTGTGATCCAGCAACGGCCTACCTACGCCCTCGCTTGGCATCATCGGGGGAACGCATTACTCTATGGATCTAGGAAACCTGAGGTCGCCCTAAGTAGTTATCAAGCGGCTCTGGATCTGGATCCCAACAATGCAGTCACTTGGCGAAATCGCGGTAACGCTTGGGTGGAACTCAAGGATTTTCCGAAGGCGATCGAGAGTTACGACTTTGCCTTGAGGTTGCATCCGGATGATCCCCTGACTCGCCAAGCAAGAACCCTCGCTGTCCAGCAATGTGGGTTAACGGTGGTACCTCCCACCACAAAGCCTGTCTGGTACGGAGAGGGGTATACCGAAGAAACATTAGTGGACGGAGAAGACGAAGCGCTTGAAGAATTCTCTCGAATCCCTAATCTTGCTGCGCCGTTATTAAATCCTCGTTTGATTGTGGAAGATGAACAGGGGGAGTGGGAAATTCCCTTAACCCAGGACTACTACACGATCGGTCGAGATCTCAAGAACGAAATTTGTCTGCGATCGCAGTATGCTTCTCGCTTCCATGCTGTGCTGCGTCGAGTAGAACAACCGAATGGCCAAGTCAATTACCAAATTACCGATGGAAGTTTGGAAGGAAAACCCAGTACCAACGGCATTTTAGTCAACAGTCGTAGAATTTCCGGAGCACACCTCCAGAATGGTGACACGATTATTTTCGGCCCAAAAACGCGGGCAGTCTATTGGATGTACTCCTCTTCCTCTTGATTTTGCAGCCTGCTTGATTCTGTAACCTGCTTGATTCTGTAACCTGCTTGATTCTGTAGCTGCCCTACCTAGAAAATCCCTTCACCAGCGTTGGTAAAGGGATTCTTAGGCTGCGTCATGCCTGGATAAACAGGTCGCGATCGTCTATCCAGGACACACCGCACGACCTTCGCCATTCCGGACGATCGTGCCTTCTTTGCCGTCAAAGTAAACCGGCAGTTGCGCTCCATCCGATCTCAAAACGTACAGCTTAGGTTTTTCGGTCAAACATTGCTGAATCCGACCTGCCCAAGCCTGTAGAGATTGGCTCTGCTGCTGTTCCAGTTGTTGCAATTCTTCGATCGTCATCCGCAGGCGACGACGGGCTAAGGGCGCTGTATTGGAAGGAATTTGTGGAATCACATTGGGGGCTTCCTGTAACAACGAAAGTCCCGGTTCGGAGAAATAATCAGCTCGTCCAACCACCGGGCTGCAATCAGTAGTCTGGAAGCGAGTGCAGGGAATGTTAATTTCCGGCGGTACGGTTTTTAGGAATTTCATCAGCACCATCAACCGAGGGGAGAGGTTCGCTGCCGACGCAGTGACGCCCGTTTGATCGGTAATTGGTGTGGAGCTAGTAAGCGTGCGATCGACGGCCTGTCCCAGGTGCACTGGAAACTCAAAATTGCCAGGGAGTAGGGGCTGGGAGGGTAAAGAAACGCGAGGTGGTAATTGGGTAATGGGGGGAATGCCCTGGGTGTCCACTTCAATTTTGACCGGGCCACTCACGTCAACCTTTGCCACTGCTCCATCTGCCGTTTCACCCGTCGCAGCGATCAGCGTTTGCGTAGGGTTGGCTGCATCAGTTACCGGAACCATCTCCGATTGCGCTAGTCCTGGCTCGGTCGCCGCTACAGTGGGTTGACCCGCCGCAGGCATCGCAGGTTCAGACAGTTCAGTCGTAGCAATGGAGGGAACAGGCTGTAACGATGGCAGCGGTGCATCTGTTGGGGAGGCCAGTGTTGGGGAGGCCAGTGTTGGGGAGGCCAGTGTTTCAGGCATCGCCGTTGTTTCAGGGGCAGCAATGGTTACCACCTTTGAGACCTGTGCTTCGATCGGCATCAACTGATTGGCTTCAGAACTGGGCGGCGTAACTTCCGAGGGCATTTGAACTGCCTGGGCTGCTTGGGGGAGTTCACAGGTCGCTAACAACGACAAAGTGCAAACCGTGGCGGTATTCAAAGGACGAAGGGATGAACGTTTCATAGGTAATAAAACAACTGATGGAATCGGGCACTGGCCAGATTGCACTCGGAACTCACTGCACGATGGAATCAAACCCAGTGCCGTAATGTATTCCCTCTACTCGTTTTTCTTCACCTCACCGGAAAATCTGTGGCGTTTTTCCACAAGTTCCGAATAAATACGGATTGTCCCGTAAGAGAACAGCGCATAAATAAAATCCCAATTGGGTAGGGGGAAAAGGGTAAAAGGGTAGGAGGGTAGGGGAATGAAGGGGATAGGGGCGTAGGAGGGTAAATGGGTAAGGGGGAAGGGCATGAATCGGGGATATTATTTCTTTGCAAATCCCTAACGGTAGGGGAAAGGACAAGGTCCGCGAAATTTTGGCGGAAGAATGAAGATTCAATCATTAAGATGGAAACAGATCTTGGAGACGCAAAGGATACGATCGTCTATGAGTCAGTTCCAGCCAGAGTTTGAACGTAGAACCAAACAACGTATTGCAAAAGTGGTGACCCTAGGGTTCTGCTTTATTGTGGTGCCGTTGATCTTGGTACTGTTGGCCATGCGGCCTGCGGTGGCGGATGGGCCAAAGCACTATACTGATTTGCAATTTGGCCCCTTGCCGGAAGTGCGGGTTCCTGATTACCAACGGTTTACCCTGAAAAATGGCTTGGTGGTCTATTTAATGGAAGATCACGAATTGCCATTGGTCAGTGGCTCGTTGTTGGTGCGGACGGGCGATCGGGAAGAACCTAGTAGCCAAGTGGGGCTGGCGGATATTACTGCATCGGTTCTGCGATCGGGTGGCACTCAAGTCCATCCACCGGATCAACTGAACCAAATTCTGGAACAAAAGGCCGCAGCGATCGAGGCAGGCATTGCTGTCAATTCTGGCTCGGTCACGTTCAGTGCCCTTAGTGAGGATTTACCCCAGGTTTTTAATCTCTTTGCGGAAGTGGTTCAGCAGCCTGCCTTTCCCCAGGACAAAATTGATTTGACGAAGTTTCAACTGCGTGGGGGCATTGCACGGCGGAACGATCAACCGGGGGGCATTGCATCCCGTGAGTTTCGCAAATTGATCTACGGGAGCGAGAGTCCCTACGCCCGGACGGTGGAGTACGCCACCCTCGATCGGATTGGACAACCGGATATCAAGCAATTTTACAGTCGCTATTTCACGCCCGATCGCATGATTCTTGGCATTGTGGGAGATTTCAATCCAGCCATGATGCGACAACAGATCGAGAAATCCTTTGGCAATTGGAAACCTTCCCCAGCTACAAGTCAATCGACAACGATTGCAGTGGCACAACAGAAGCAGGGAGAAGTTTACTTTGCTAATCAATCCAGTATCAGCCAAAGCTATATTCAAATGGGGCATTTGGGCGGTATTGTCAAAGACCCTGACTACCCAGCGCTGTCTGTGATGAATGAGGTGCTAAATGGCTTTGGGGGACGGATGTTTAACGAAGTCCGATCGCGCCAAGGATTAGCCTACTCGGTCTATGCGGCTTGGAGTCCTCAGTTTGATTATCCCGGTTTATTGATTGCAGGTGGGGAAACGAAGTCCGCTTCTACGGTACCGTTTATCAAAGCTACGATCGCGGAAATTGAACGGATTCGCAAAGCTCCCATCACCTCTGAAGAATTACAACGGGCTAAGGATTCGGTTCTGAATTCCTTTATCTTCAATTTCCAAGATCCCGCCCAAACCCTTTCCCGGTTACTGCGTTATGAATACTTTGGCTATCCCAAGGATTATATTTTCCAGTACCGTCAAGGGGTTGAAGCGACCACCATTCAAGATGTGCAGCGGGTGGCACAAACCCATTTACAACCAGATCGCTTAGTCACGATGGTGGTGGGGAATCAAACAGAAATCAATCCACCGTTAACAGATCTGAAACAGCCTGTGAAAACGGTGGATATTACCATTCCAGCGCCTGCTAAACCCGCAATTCCTAAAGTCTAAACTTCAAGCATAGGTTTGCGGATTAAAGGGGCATCAGATTGATGCCCCTTTTGGATAACTACTACCACTTAATCAAGTTTTGCAGTTGACCATCGCGGCGTTGCATATCCAGCATTTGCACCCGTGTTTTGTTGTTGTCACGGTTCATGTCTACGTCTGCATCAATTCGCTTACGAGCAGTTTCGTTATTAGTGCTATTGATTTGAATATCTGTCCGGTTATTGTCGGCGTTCATTTCAGATGCTTTTTGTGACTTGAACATATCTGCCATGGCAGCGTTGTTGGAATCACAATCCGTCATTTTACCAACGACTACCGTTGAGGAACTCTTATCGCTGAAGGAAGAGGAGGTTCCTTTATTCAGGTTATTGAAGGCGCTCTTGTTGCTGAAGCCGTTGGATTGGCTGGATTTAGAGGATTGATTTTTCTCAGAGCTACCGCTTCCGTTAGCCCCGATGCCGAAGATGCTGAAGCCGCCACCGCCACCGGCTTTGCTGCTGGATTGGCTTGCGTTGCTGCTGCTGGAGTTGCCGGAGGATGCACTGTTACCGGACTTAGACAAATCCCAGGTGCGATCGCTCTTGTTGACGTTGTTTTGAACATTATTTCCCAGCGCTACGTCACCTGTGCTGCACTGCACTTTACCCACCATTTGGCTCGCTAAATCATCGGCTTTGGCAGTGGGAACGAAGGCAGCAAACAGGGTAGAAGCGATTACCAGGGAAGAGGTCAGTTGTGCAAGTTTCATTGTCAGGTCTCCTTGAAATGTCTAGGTTATGGGAGGAATTTCGTTGAGGTCTTAACCTCTGACATTTACCGGATAGGGGAGACCTTGGGGGTTTATGCAGGGTGTAGGAAAAAATCGCCAAATTTTTTTCCTACAGGGGTTGCTCAACGGCCAACAATCCCTGGGGCTAAGGGTTTCAGCCGCAGGATCAAGTAGGGGGGCTGGAGGGTGGATTGGCCTGCGTTGAGGGCGGCAGTGCGATGGAGTTGGTTCGCCACCGTATATAGATAGCCGTCTGGGCCAAAACTAAAGGCATCAATCCAGGAAAGTTCTGGGGACTGGGCGATCGTTTGGTAGGTACGATCGGGGCGAATTACCCCAATGGCGTCGCGCTCGAAGTCGCTGATATAAATGTTGCCTGCTTGGTCGATCGAAATGCCGTCGCAGTTGGGCTTGGCGGCGTAGTCCTGAACCGCCCGTGCTAGTTGTTCGGGGGTGAGGGCTTCGTTGCGCAGATCGGCGGTGCGGATGCGGTATAAGCGCTTGCCACTCATGGGGCCGTAGTAGAGCCATTCGTTTTTGCCGTCGAGGGCGATCGGGTTAATGGCAATGCGGGGTTTAATCAGTTGGCCGTTGGGTTGTTTGATTTGGATGGGTTGCCCTGCCACAGCTAGTTCCACGGCTTCGGGGCTGACGCTGGGATGGCCAGAGAGTAGGCGGCGGGTGTGCCCTGTTTTGAGGTGCACCACTAGGATTGCTGGAGCCGCGTTGCCCATGGCGGTTTCGGCAATGTAGGCGATTTGCCGATCGCTGTCGATCGCGAGGTCGTTGAGAAAGGTACGATCGCTGGCTAAGGGTTTGGGGATGGGGAGGATGCGATCGAGGCGATTCGTCTTAGTATTCCAGCCCACCAGTTGCGGCGGGGCTCCTGTTCTGCCCCCGTTGTCCAGCATCCAGACGATTCCCTGGAGATCCGATTGGATACCCAACACTTCATCCAAGCCTTTGTTACTGTCTGCTTTGCGGCCAGAGGCCCAAGTTGCGTTGGGAAAAGGCACCAGTTGCTGGCGCTGGGGCAACCATTCCATGACGCGGTATGGGGGGCTGGTAAACTGATGCATACTGACAATGATGCGACCGCTAGGTGTCACGGTGAGGTTGCCGGGAAGTTCCTGCAATTTGGCCACCACTTGCACGGCTTTAGGTAAAGTTGATGGGGTTGACGATCGTTGAGTGGGTGGCTGGGCGATCGTGGTTTGGGCGATCGTGGCTTGAACTCTGGGCAGAGACACTTGGGCAAAAGTTAAGCCACTGAGAATTACAAAGCGGAGAAGAACACGAGAGGAATCTGACATAATCAAGATCCAAGAAGGGAAGTTGTCACATAACCTACTATAAATTTGATGACTAATATTTCCGCTAACAATTGTTGCGTATTAATTGTTGCGTATTATTTCAATCAATCAAGCCGATCGACAGTATCTGAATCACACCTAACTCACCCATACTATGGAAAAGCGAGACTGTAATTTCAGTACAGAAAACAGGGCATGATCAATGTTGAGTTTGCGGTAAGGTTAGCCGATCGCGGGGGCCGCAGGAGCCTTGGAACAATTGGGGGAACCCTGCGGCAGTCCGATCGATCGGCGGTTTACCACTGACGGTACAGGACGCTGACCCATTCGGCTTGCTGGCCGGGGACGGGCATGGGTTTGCCCCAGTAAACCCGATCGACGAGGCCGAGGGCGTGCATGCGATCGATGGTGGAATGGACAGTGTCTCGGGTGCCGAAGAGTTGTAGGCGGATGTAGGGACGATCGGGTTCGATCGGACGATCGGGGCGATCGCTCATATCTTTTGCCATGCTTGAGCTTCTCCTTGGTGTAGTGAATCCCATTCCTGCTGCAATCTTGCTCCCTTCGCCTGCGTGCGGGAGAAGGGCTGGGGATGAGGGTCTTAAGAAGCCCAAAAATTTAGAGCCACCCCGTTGGACATCACAAACAAGGGTGGCTCGATCGAATGTTACAATTCTCAACAAGCCTCCTAGCTGCTTACTTCAGCTTGGGGGAATAGCTATCCAGAGATGTTCCCGCAACTCTGGGTAGTGCGCTAAATTTTTGGGTGAACGAAGCGATGATAGGGTTTGTGCCGCATCGTCAATTGATAAAGGGCTGTCCCGCATCGCTATGAAAAACAAGCCTACGGATAAACCCTGGGTCTGTCAATAGGGTTTTGAAAAATCGATCGGGTATTATTTAATACCCGTATTTAAGAGCACTTTGGAGATTTAGGGCGATCGAATTCACCCGATCGACGTTGGGATAAATGCTGGGATAAATATGTGACTAACGTTAGAGATAATGCTGGGATAGTTGGTTTGACTACGTTATAGAGGTGGATCCCCCCTAAATCCCCCTTAATAAAGGGGGAACCGGAAAAATCAATTCAAAGTCCCCCTTATTAAGGGGGATTTAGGGGGATCGAATCTCGACGATCGACGTTGGGATGAATAATGGGATAAATTTACGACTAACGTTAAAGTTAATGCTGTGATAGTTGATTTAACTACGTTAAAGGAGTAAATTTCTCTAGCTTTCTTGAAAAAGGGGAAACCGGAAAAATATTTCAAAGCGACTCATTTTTACATACATTCTATAGAGTTGCTTGATCGGTGGGATAAGTGTATTCTACCCTAGTGCCATTGTGAGTTCACCCTTGAATCCCATAACGACCTGGGCATCCTTATTCACTTCCAGCTAATTGTCCATAATTTTTTTCGGAGAAATTCTACATGAATATCCACCGCTTAGTTGTGGTTGTCACAAGTTCAGTCTGTGCATCTGTGGTAGCTTCATCGCTAGCAATTGTTTCGTTAGCGCAGTCGAATTCTACCGCCGATGGCAGTGATCCAAAGGTAACAGAAACTTCAACTCGCCCTTTGCCCCTCCGGTTGCCTGGGAACAAGGATTTACCCAGAAACGTCTTTCGAACCCAAGAATCCTTTGTGAAGGAATTGCGGCCAGGGGCCGTTCTGGCAAGTTTTGAACTCATCACCTATGGGGAATACCTGAAAAAATACGCCAATGGCATCACCGGGCCAACGGATGTTTCCCCCGATCGTATGGTTGCAGTCATCGTGGCTGATTTCCCAAAAGGACTCAAAACCGAGCGAGGTGATCATTATTCCAGTGCTCGATCGGTATCGGCGAGGGATGCTTTGACAGGCCAAACTATTTCCTTTGAGTTGAGTGGAAAATCCACTACCCCCTCAGGCCCCTCTCTTATTTTTCCCAATGAACCGTATCGTGGGAACGAAGACCTTCCAGACTTAGTCCAGCCATAAAATAAATTGTAGGTTAGCCAGCCCAGTTGTAAACATGTAATAACAACTGGGCTGGTTGGGCTTAGAAAACTCAAGGTAGAGAGTCCAAGATTTTATACCAAATTGATTGATCAATGCTACAGATCCGATCCTCCCTAGCCCCTTTGATTATGGAGAGAGTTTGGCCAAATACTCTAAAAGTCCTCCTTATTGTTAGGGGGACTTTTTAGGGTGATCGACGTTGGGATAAATGCTGGGATAAATATGTGACTAACGTTAAAGTCAATACCATGATAGTTGATTCGACTACGTTAGAGGAGCAGATCCCCCCTAGCCCCCCTTAAAAAAGGGGGAACATGAGAATGTATTCAAAGTCCCCCTTTTGAAGGGGGATTTAGGGGGATCGAATCTCGACGATCGACGTTGGGATGAATACTGGTATAAATGCATGACTAACGTTAAAGGTAATGCTGCACTCATTGATTAGACTACGTTAGAGGAGCAGATCCCCCCTAGCCCCCGCGCTACGCGCCGCTAACGCTAGAAAAAAAGGGGGAACATGAGAATGGATTCAAAGTCCCCCTTTTTAAGGGGGATTTAGGGGGATCGGAGATTTCGCGGAACCGAATCAACTCAATCAACGTTAGGATAAATACTGAGGTGACTACAAAAATAATCCCACGCTACGCGCGAAGAAGAGAGAATAAAAGAAAGAGTAGAGGAAAAAGGATAAAAGAGTAAAGGGTAATTTTAGAGTCCTGGAAAGCCAACTAAAACAACCCGAAATCCAACGAAGCTGAGGAAGTAGCCGGCGGAGTCCCCGTTGCGATACGATGAACGGCAGTTGAACGGATCGTAGAGCCAAGATCCCCCGCGCAGGATTCGAGGTGCATTTTCTTCGGCCTCTCGATCGAGCCAAGCTGATCCATCCTGAGGTGCTCCTTGATAGCTACCATGCCAATGATCCAAGCACCATTCCCACACATTGCCATGGAGATCGTGCAGTCCCCAGCCATTGGCTGGGAAAGTTCCTACGGTCGTGGTTTGTTTTCGGTATTCTCCTTTTTGACCTTTGCCATAGGTAGAGTTGCCATCATAATTGGCGAGATCTGTAGAAATCGTTTCTCCAAAACAAAACGGCGTTGTGGTTCCCGCACGGCAGGCGTATTCCCATTCGGCCTCCGTCGGTAAGCGATAGGTTCTCTGGGTTGCTTGGGACAACCGATCGCACGCTTCGATCGCCGCCCACCAAGAGACATTTTCCACCGGGCGATCTCGACCTTTAAAGCGAGCCGGATCAAGGTCGAGATCCCGGTTTACCTTGGGTAGTTGCGCGATCGCCTTCCACTGGGCTTGGGTAATCGGATATTTCCCCATCAAAAATGTTGACACCTTCACCCCATGAATTGGCTGTTCATCCTCATACTCAGTAGAACCCATCTGAAAAGAACCACCGGGTACCTGCACCAGTTCCAGCGTCGTCCCATCCGCCAGTGTTTCAATGAACTGCTGCCCTGAACCTTGGGATTGATTAATTTGAATTTTTCCGTTCTTCTCAACGATTAACTTAGCAGTGGTAAACGTAAACGGAATCAATAAACTGGATGATTCCAATGTTGTTTCCTGCTCCGTCTCCTGTGCTGCATCGCTTACGACTTCCGGAATCGTTGGCACCTCCGGCAACACCCGCCCATGCACTGCTGCCACATCCCCATCACTCAAATTCAGAATTTTCTGCAAATCCCGTAATTCCTGCCAAGTTCGTTCATCCAACGGAAACTGCAACGCCACCTCTTCCCGCAGACATTCCTCATACTCCTGCACCTTCCGGCGATGCTCTAAATAAGGCCGCAACACCTCCGCCTCAACTTCCCTGGCTGCTGCATCCTCCAGCCCCAACTCCTGCTGCTTCAGCTTCAAAATCCGCCGCCCCGCCGGACGAATTTCCCCATTCTGGCTATAGTCTTCCACCCATTTGCGATACTTGCGCTTCGGATCGGCCACCTTCGCCTTCGCCAACCGAATCTTCTCCCCATCCTGCACCAAATAGCGCTGCGGACTCATATTCGGAGCCGCCTTCCGCAACTGATCCTTCACATACTCATGCAACTCATCCACCGACACCCAACCATCCTCATCCCGATCGGCAGCCCCCGTCCGTAACCCCTCCACCAAATAGCGCGTATAAATCGCCAATTCCTCCCCCGATCGCTCAAAGGAATAATCGATCGCCGCCGAAGCCGTCAGCACCACCCGTCCCCTGCCACCCAACTGCAACTGAAAATTGATATCCCCCCCATCCCGCGCCGTCAGCCCCGCCCCAAACGCCCCACTGTGGCAACAATCCAAAATCACCACCTGCCGCTCAGACAGACAATCCTGCATAAACTCATGCACCAACCCCGCCGCAATCGCCGACGATCGCATTAACAACCCATTCTGCTTCCGCGTCGTCGGCGTCGCAAAGAAAAACTTCCCCACCGCATCCGTCAGCCCATGCCCCGAAAAATACAGCAGCACCAAATCCTCTGCACTGCGATCGGCAAACAGCACCTCGATCGCCGACTGCATCTCCTCCAGTCCCGGATTCACCAACACCTGCACATCATCAAAATTTCCGCGATCGGCATCCCGCAGCACCGCTTCCAATGCCCGCACATCATTCGCCGCCGCTGGCAAATTCCCCAAACCCTCCGGGTATTCGCTTACCCCAATGAGCAGTGCATACTTTCCCATTACCCCGCGCAACCCACTAAATTCTTCCAAATTCCCTCTTATTCCTTCAAAGTCCCCCTTTTGAAGGGGGATTTAGGGGGATCATCACCATTCGCAATCACAAATCAATTCGATACAACTAATCGATTAATCATTCACTAATGGATCTGAGACAACTCCTCCAGCATTGTTTTTGCCGTTTGTAATTCCGCTTGACTACTCGCCTCCAACTCAAACTCCCGCCCATCCGCAAACTTCGCCTTAATCTTAATCGGCTTATTCCCCAACCGATCGCCCAAAAAGCCAAACAAATTCTTCAAACTCGCCGGACTCACCTCCGCCTGCAACAACCCCCACAAAAACTTACCCGGCGATCGAATCCCCTCCGGCGGATTGGGATCCACCACCCGTTCCAGCTTCACCCCCGGCAGCGAACCCGCCTGCTGAAAAATCATCTGAGTTTGCTTTTCCTGTCTTTCCGGAGCCGTTTGATCCTGAAAATCAAATTCAAGGTGAATCGGTGCAGTCATCGTGAATTCCTTATTAATTCCGCAATTGAGCCAAGCCAACCGTCGCTAAAATTCTCCCTAGATTGTATCCTCGAAATCCCCCATCGTCCCCCACCCTCCTACCCACCCACTCCC
>NZ_JBLZFX010000111.1:0-19393 GCF_050753345.1 Alkalinema pantanalense CENA528
CTCCCACCCTTCACCCCTCCACCCCCTTCCGCCATGGCAATCACCATCACCCAAGGCTACACCGAACCCCTCGCCGACGGCATTGACATCCCCCTCGTGTTCATCCCTGGCGGCAGCTTCCTGATGGGTTCCCCCGCTGATGAACCGCAGAGATTTAAGACTGAAGGCCCGCAGCACTCCGTGACCCTAACCGCCTTCTGCATGGGGCAATATCCCATTACCCAAGCCCAATGGCGCATCGTAGCAGGCTGGCAACCCGTCCAGCGCGAACTTAAACCCAATCCATCACACTTTCAAGGCGATCGCCACCCCGTTGAACGAGTTTCCTGGGCAGACGCGATCGAATTCTGCGATCGGCTCAGTCACCACACCGATCGTCGCTACACCCTACCCACAGAAGCCCAATGGGAATACGCCTGTCGTGCAGGTACGACCACCCCCTTCCACTGCGGCCAAACCCTCACCCCAGAACTGGCTCGATACGACTGGTCACAAGTGTATGCCGATACCCCCGTCAAAAAACAGAAATTTGAACAAAGCACCTCACCTGTGGGAACTTTCCCCGCCAATGCCTGGGGGTTGTATGACCTGCATGGCAATATTTGGGAATGGTGTCTAGATGATTGGCATAGCAATTACAACCGTGCGCCAACGGATGGCAGCGCTTGGGTAGGGAAAAACGCTGAAAAGCAAGCTAGGAAGGTGATTCGGGGCGGTTCCTGGATCAGCGCTCCGAGGTATTGCCGTCCGCCACGCGCGACAACGACATCCTCGCGCTCCTTGTCATCTACTACGGTTTTCGTATTGTTTGTCTTTCCCAGGACTTTCTGTAACCCTTTCCCCTCCTACCCTTTAGCCCTCTAGTCTTCTTTCTCTTTCCCCTCTCTTATCGCGCGAAGCGCGTTGGCGTAGCCTCTCGCAGAGAATCGAAAATTTTGAAACATCGCGGCGATCGATCCTGTTTATAGCAATCGCTAAGATGGTTGGGACAATCATCTTAGCGATTGCAAATCGCCGATCCCCCTAAATCCCCCTTAATAAGGGGGACTTTGAGTCAATCAATCAAAAAATAGAAATTATAGGAACTTTCCTTCTATTTTCTTCTATTTTCTCCTGCCCCCCTTAATAAGGGGGGCTAGGGGCGATCGAATCTGTCGCAGTGATAAATCAATCTATTTCAGCAAGTTGGCCTCCCTAAGTCGATTCAATAATCCCGATCGAGTTGGGTATTTTGCATGTAAATCCTGAATTCGCTTGAGAAAGGCATCCAACTTGCCTTGCATGGCTGCCACATCCCGCAAATCCACCAGATGCGCCACCGCTTCATCGTAGGGTTTTGATTGTTTAAGTTCAATCAATTGCATGGCCTGCTGCCAAAGTTGGTCCGCTTGAGGCGCAATTTCTTGCAGATACTTCTGCCGTGCAGCAGCGGCGGCTTTCCGGGCTTTGGCTTCCCGCGTCTTCTGGGTGGATGTTGCCAACTCCACCAATTCCGCCAAACTCCGACCCGGAGAGGTTGAGCTGACGGTGGCGGATTGACCAAAGCGCTGACGCAAATCCAGCAATAGCTCGCCACCGATCGGTTCCCCTGCCGCCGCCCGCACCAGATAGGCATTCCGATCGGCCTCCGGTAACGCCGCCACCCACTCAGCGATCGGTTCCGTAGGAGCGGTGCCTGCCTTACTTGCCTGAGCCGCCGCACCAATCAAATCTGCATCAATCTCAAATAATGCAGCAAAAGCTTTCAGGGCCGGAGAGAGTTTTTTCAAATTAGCAGGCACGGGCGGTTCGATCAAATCTTCAGGATCTTCCGGGATGTCTTCTCCAAACCCCGCCGCCAGCCAAGCCAGGTACAACACTCGCAAATCGCCTTGGATTAAATCTTCCCGCAAAGCTAATAAATCAGCGGCATAACTGGTTTCCTCCAGCCAACCATAGTAATTCTCCTGATGAATCCCAATATTTAAAATGATCGACTTGGTAGTTACCTTAACTTCAATGCAATCCTCAACACAGTAAGGGTCAAAGATGCTTCGATCGACCAAGTTCTTAGGGAATCGAATCATCAATTGACGAATGCCAAAATTGGCAACGTAAACCATCAAGTCAAAACAACGATCGAGCAATTTTTCAGGATCGCCTCGAAAATCTCCATAGTGATAGACAAACTGAGCATTAGTTCCAGTTAATTTGACGCGACTGGACAGACTTTGCACATGCTGCTTATCCGTCGCGCTGAGGGGCCGATCGATGGCTTGAAACTCGTAAAATTGAAATTCACTCATCGCCAAATGACCAATGATTTAAATGCACTTCTCTTAATAAGGCGGGTCAGCGAGACCATCGTAACCACACATACCTAAACGGGGTGAATTCACTAACGGAATCGGATCTCCATAGCCATCATGGGGATGGCTTTCGACATGCTCCGCACACAACGTTCCCCACACCTCGTCTTCAATCAAGCATTCTTGACAAAGGTACTCAGCCGGTTGATCGCATTCAATGCATGTTGCCTCGGGCCGCTGATTTCGCGCCATGAGTAAGATCGGTTTACTCGTCAAAGGCTTGCCTTCCCGGACTGCCACCAATTTCACGATCGTTTCAGAAGACGTTCCAAAATCGTAAATATGCGACAAGGTATCTGTGCGTTGAAACACGTCCTGGAGTTTGCGTTGTTTCCCAATCTGGCTGGCAAACCGACCCGTTCCCAGCAGAAATTCGCTCAAGTGCCCACAACATTCCAGCCAAATGCCCCGGAGGTACGTGTCTAAGTCCTTTAAGGATTTAGTCGATCGCATTTCCAAATCCAACCAAAATTCTTTCCGGTAGGCGTCTTGCACCCGTAAATGAAAGAGCATTTCCGCTGTTCCCTTGCCTGCGTTGGCTCGTTCGATCGCTTTTGTGCGCTCCGCACAGGTGGCAAGATGCTTGGTGATGCTAACTTTTGAAAATTCTTTTTGACAAAAAATACAGTGACCTTTTGAGGATTTTCGTTGTGGCATAATTCAACTGAAAAATGGCATTAACTGGCATGCATTCCTTCTCCCTTACAATAATCGACCCGCCCCAAAATGGTCTCGAATTGTTAGAAAAATAGCCGTTTTCAGACTCCCACAGTCGCCACTCTACTGACTCTTGCAACGCCTCGAATGCATAAGTTCCCGAATCAGCAAGAAATAGAGTGAAAAAGCTACCTGTAGAACGTATAACAAGCGCGACCATGCTGACCCAGTCTCAACTGCAAATCTTCCCCATCCTTGGATGCAATCTATTACTCGCGATCGGATGCAGTAACATCAGCCAATCTGCCTCCATCGCAGCCCCCCCTACCAGCCAAGCCAAACTGGAACACACCATCCACGCCCCCCAGGAAAGCACCCGAAACATTCCCCAAGAAATTCAGCAATTAATCCAAGCCTTAAAAACTCAACCAGACGATCGCACGACCCTCAGCAAGAAACTAGCTGCGATCGGTCAACCCGCCATCCCCCACATCCTCCCACTGCTGACCGATTCCAACCCAGGCATTCGCTTTTATGCCGCCTATACCCTAGGTCAAATGGGAACCGTCGCCCAATCCACCGTGCCCCAGTTAGTGCCTTTGCTGAAAGACTCCGATCGTGACGTGCGTCGGAGCACCGCAGATGCGTTGGGTTCTATGGGCAACGCAGCCAAATTGGCGCTGCCAGAAATCCTGTCATTGCTGAAAGACCCGGATAGCGATCGACGTTTAACCGGACTCTATACCCTCGGCCAAATCAACCTTGTTCTCAAAACCCACGATCGTGCACTCCAATCTGTCTTGCCCCACCTCATTTCCCTCCTGCAAGATCCGGATCTCGTCGTTAGCCTTGGCTCCGCCCAAGTTCTGGGTAGCCTTGAGGAATCCGCCAAACCCGCCCTCCCAAAAATCCTGCCCTTGCTAAAACATGCCAACCCCGGCGTCCGCATCAACACCCTCTATACCTTGGAATGGTTAGGCAAAACCGCTCAATCTGCCCTCCCTCACATCACTCCTTTGCTCAAAGACGCCCATCCAGAAGTGCGCGATCGGGCTGCCGTAACCCTCAAACACCTCAAACAACTGAGAAATTAAGCCCCAAAATTAAGCCTAGAAATTAAGCCTAGAAATTAACCCTAACCTTTCCGCCCTGCCCCACCCGAGTTCCAGCCAATCTCCATCGCCTTGCCCAAAATGCAATTCACAACACAATTCGCCATCGGAAATTCACAATAGAAATAGGTCAAGAAATAGGTCAATTCCTTGGGTGCATATTTTGGTTAACGTCAGTGCTATTCCATCCTATCGACCGTGACACTCCTAGCTAGTTGCCATGAAACTTGTAACCCATTCCCCCAAATTTTCAGGTTCCCCAAGGGCATTCTCCTCCCTGGCGCTACTCAGTATTCTGTGCCCTCTTGCCTTGTCCCCCCAGTCCGCGATCGCCACAGACTTCCCCCGCGATCGGGTTCCTCCGTCATCCGCCGAAGTGGGCCTGCGATTTGAACAATCTACCCAACTCAACCAAGCCACCCTATACCAAAGCTGGGTCAACCACGAAACCATCTATCGACAAACGGGGGTTGAGTACCGCAGAGAATATTGCCCTCGGAATCGAGATCATAAAAACTATCGTCGCGATCGCCATGACCGCGATCGCCGCTACAAAAGTGACGATTACTACTACGACAACCACGATTCCGATTGGGATCCCACCTGGGCTAGCTATCCCGGCGAATCTAGCTATGGCCCACCCGTCCTAGTCTCTTCCCAAAATGTGGCCCCCTACCGCCAAAACACCCCCCGTCTCAAAGCCTTCTTTATTTCCCCCACGACCCCTCCCGCCCCAGGCTTGCGGGTCATCGTGCGCAACCAAACGATCGGCAGTAATCCCGCCCCCTATACCGATCGGGAATACGATGCGGGATCCCGTTCCGAAGACTTCAATCTGTCTCCTGGCGATGACCACCACAGCAAACATTTAGCCGTCCTCAAAGGCCAGAACCTGATGGCCTACCAAATTAAACGGGGCAATGTCGTCATAGAATCCGGCGAATTTACAGTCAATGTTGATATCGTCGATCGCTATACATCTATTTCTAAAACCTTGCCCCGCCGCGTGGTGAATGTTCCCTGCCGTAGCAAATATAGACGCTAGTCCCAGGATTGATTGCACTGAAATGATTGCACGGAAAGCAGTACGATCGAACTAGCCTTCCAGACGGAATCTCACCTCTCAGCGATCGTGCTGCTCAAATTCAACTAACCCTGAATCAGATCTTACGTCCTGATGCTAAATAGGAATTGTGAAAGAATGGAGAAAGCGGGTAGCGGGAATCGAACCCGCAACTAAAGCTTGGGAAGCTTTCGTTTTACCACTAAACTATACCCGCGTAGCTATCTATCAGATTATACCAAATTCAAATTTTATTGGGACACCATTTGTCTAACAAATTTCTGGGAACAATAGGAACATCACCCACGGGGAACAATAGGAACATCACCTAGCACCTAGCTATACGGCTATACGGAATGTTTAATGCAACTGAACTACTAATTGACGACTTTGTAAAAAAGTTGCGCGAAGGCTACCGACGCACCTACGGCGGCCTCAAATGTGACTATGAAGAAATTATTGGCTGGGTGGGTGCCATGGCGATGGAGAACGTCGCGAACAGTGATGCTCTCTACCACAATGTGGAGCACTCGATTCTCGTGACCTTAGTTGGCCAAGAAGTGCTACGGGGCCGACAAATTCGGGAAGGGGGCGTTTCCTGTGAAGATTGGCTACACTTTATAATTTCCCTGGTCTGCCACGACATCGGTTATGTAAAAGGTGTCTGTCGCGCCGATCGCAAAGGCTGGTATGCCACCGGGATCGGGGAAGAAATGATCCAACTGCCCCATGGTGCCACCGATGCAGCGCTGACGCCTTACCATGTCGATCGGGCAAAACTGTTTATTGATGAGCGCTTTGGCAATCATCGCCTGATCGATGCTGAAGCGATTAAACGCAATATTGAACTAACCCGTTTCCCGGTACCCTCGGCGGAAGACCATCAAACTACCGATGATTATCCTGGCTTGATTCGCGGATCCGATCTCATTGGCCAGTTGAGTGATCCCCGCTATCTCAAGAAAATTAGCGCATTGTTTTACGAGTTTGAAGAAACCGGAGTCAATAAACTACTGGGCTACCGTAACCCCGGCGATCTGCGGAAAAACTACCCACGCTTCTACTGGAAAGGGGTTTATCCCTATATCCAAGATGGCCTACGCTATCTTTCCCTCACCCAGCAGGGCAAGCAAATTATTGCCAATCTCTACTCCAATGTTTTTGTGATTGAACATGAAACTCTGGATGGAGAATATATGTTCAACCATAAATCCCTGATGGATTAAGCGATCTCTGACCCAGCCGCAGATGACGCGATCCCATGGGACTAGCACGATCGCGCTGCGTCAAACCAAGCGCAAGCTATGCCCGAGGGATATAGAACGGGCACCCTTGACAAGGCCCAAAGGTATTCACTGCGCACCGCAAGAGTTCCGATCGCGCATTGTACTGGCAACTGGCATCCCCCATCACCCATCGCCCCTCGATCAAACTTCGTTCCTCTGGGCAGGCCGAACTTTGTACGTAGATCGCTATCTTATGGAGACGATAGCGTCCTGCTGTGAACTGATAGCGATGGCGGCGTTCTAGCACCGTATAGGTCTGACCTTCGAGGTTGAGGTAGGCTCCTGGTTGAGGTGTCCAATCGAGGTAGACATTCCCCAAGGACTTTTGGGATGCCTGGAGAATGACCTCGGTGGGCAATGAAGGCTGCTCCATAGAAACTTAAGCTGATGTGGGCGACATAACGAACAAGCGAACGATCGCGCTGCTGCCATCCTAGCAACTCGTGATCGCATAAGCCGATGCCAAAACCCATCAAACGTGATGGTGGCGACAGCTACGATCGTTAACTTGTACGATCGTTAACTTGATAGTAACTCAACTGTCCCAAGTCGATTCGGCAAGAAAACCGAGGAATTTTAGTCAGCCTTATTACTAATTAACGTATCCATGCCAGGGACTCACTTCTAGCCGTCCATTGGGCCGAAATACAACCTTAAACGTTGCAAAGGACTGGGAAGGCGTTTGATCTGCTGTCGCTTCTTTGCCCAGCCGAGGTAAGGGCGTCACATTCACATTATCTCGAGCCGCGCGGTTATAGGGCTGAAAATCAAGAATGTTGCCTGCTTTATCGACCCGTACCCGGAATTGCAAGTCGTCATTAAAGGTAAGCGGATCCGTCCAAGCCTTAACCACCTGTTCCCTTAACTTAGGTTGTAAGGTCTCGATGTCAGCAGAGGCGGTAATTTCCGTTACCTCTCCGGACTCTGGGCTGGCAACGGGAAACGGCGAGGGACTGGTGGAGACTTCAGGACTAGGGGATGGGCTTTCGCTGGGGCTGGTACTGGGACTTTCGTTGGGACTTTCGCTGGGACTAGGTGTTGGACTGGCTGCTGTTTCAGTTTCCCAGGGGACCACTTCTAGGGAACCATCGGGTTGGAAGCTGACCCGATACTGAGCGATCGCTTCGGCAACGGGCTGTCCTGGCACGGGTTTAACCAGCAACCTGGGCAACGGCGTTTTCGCAGAATTTTTCAGGGCTGCTTCATTTTGATCTTTGTAACCCACAATGTTGCCATCTTTGCCCACACTGACTCGATAGACCAGCGCTTCGGGCACCTGCGCCGCCGCAGAATACTGCGACTTCAGTTTTTCTTCTAAGCCTGCCTGCAACTTGGCAATTTCTTCAGGATCGGTAATGGGCGGGACCTTATCCAGCGCCGTTTCCAGTTGCGATAAGTCCGGTGCTGTACTGGAAGGACTGGGCGACGGGCTAGCACTGGCGGACGCCGTTGGGCTAGGTTGACTACCCGGTCTAAAGTTTTGGGGTTGACGAAACTCTGGGGTGGGCATGGCAAATAATGCTGCCCCCGCCAAGGCCAAACTCGAGACCCCGATCGCTGCTGGGACTATCTGCTGCGCACTGGCTGTCCGAGGGGCATATTTTTTGGGAACTGGGGCCAAATTTAATGACCAGAATGGCAGGGTTTGGGTGTCGGCCACAAACTGATCGATCGCTTCGACGAGATCAAACAATTGCACCGTAGTCAAGTTAACAACGGTCGGCTCCGGAGTGTTCCCTGCTTCGGTCGGTTCGGCACGGTAGGTAATCTGATGGGTGTCTGGCCCCGTGCGCTGAACCTGAACTAATCCAGTTTTGTCGCTGTAGAGGTGATTCGGTAAATGCACTCCACTCAGACATTCCTGGGCGTACAGGCTAACAGAAGTTACTAAGCTTTCAAAAAACTCCCGGCCTCCCACGAGGGGAGTCTGGATCCCTTCCAAATGGCATTCTGCATTGAGCAGCAAAGACATCACAGGACGCAACTCGGCGGGATTGAAGTTGGCCATATCCCGAAAACCCTCCAAAATGAGGGTGCAGTTGGGTAGGCTATATTGCCGCTGAATCGTACTCATGCCACTTCTCCATCAAACAGGCTAATCCACAACCGCTGCATTCCAGACGTGCCTGTGCAAAATAACAACTGACCTAATAATTCCACAGCTAACTGATTTAAACTTTCGTCGGTACTATAGGCCAAAACGGCTGCCCGCCGGGGGTTCATGCGCGATCGAAAATGAGTCCGAAAGCGTTCTAGGTAGGCCGCAAGATAAAAATCTTCGGTGGGAGACTTTTGCTTTTCTGAGAGTTGATGGTACGTCAGCAGGAGTTGCCGAACCACGACGGTCAACCGCCGCGTCAAATAGCAAAGAATAATAACGAGTGCCTTGGCTTCTAGGATGGATAGCGATCGGCGTTGATTGGTGCGGCGCATGGGATTGGTGCTGCGGAGCCGCCACAGGGTAACCCGATCGGGAATCACGCTTTTCAACTCCAGATCTCGCGCCACAATCAAGATCGCCTCCGACCCCGTTAAATCTAACGCTTCGATCGCTAACAACAGCAGATCAATCTGCGATCGGGTACGACGCGGACACAACCCATCCAATAAGGGCGGATCCGGTAAGCTGTCGAGGATGATCGGCGTGGATGGAGCAGAGGGATTGTTCAACTGCATTACGCTCACAGAAACACTCACACGGGCGGTAGAGGACGATCTTCTAGCAATCATTTTTCATGACGATTGCCGAAAAGATTTGTTCTTAGCATGGGCAGAAGGATCGAGTTTCTACCGCGCTGATTACATATCTTGCTTAACTTCCAGCAGCATTCTACCGGAATCGGGATAGCCTGACCGAAAATCTTTCTCCGAGGACATGGGAGAATAGAAAACGTTGTTTACCTCGATCGAGGCAACCAGTTTCAGCGATGGTCACAAAGATGGTCACAAAGCAACTATTCCAACTGTCTCGGCAATTGTTTCAAAACGTATCCCGGCAAGTATCTCGGCAGGTATCCCGGCAATTAGTCCTCAGCCTATTTCTCATTGTGACGCTTTGCGTCCAAGGCTGTGCTGCGGTAGGGGTGAACGGACTTCAAAGTTTTTCGGATAGTTTAGATGGCTATCGCTTCCTGTATCCTACGGGTTGGGTGGAAGTGAAGGTCTCCAATGCTGATATTGTATTTCACGACATTATTGAGCAGACGGAAAATGTCAGTGTTGTAATTAACCCAGTGGCCGGCCAGAAGAAGTTACAGGATCTCGGCAGTCCAACGGATGTGGGGTATCAGATTGGCAAGAATGCCCTGGCACCGGAAGGCTCGGGGCGCACCGCAGAATTGGTCAATGCCCAAGAAGCACAGTTGGGAGACAAAGCCTATTACCTGTTGGAGTACTTGGTGAAACTCCCGAGTGGGCAACAGCGGCACAACTTAGCCAGTGCGGTGGTCAGTCGGGGTAAGCTCTTTACCTTCAATGCTTCAACGCCGGAGGATCGGTGGGAAACCATGCAGCCTCTGCTGGAAAAATCTGTGCGATCGTTCAACGTCAACTAATTTCACTGAATTTCACTGTCACCTAATTTCACTGTCACCTATATTTCACTGATTTTGGTGTGACGGCCAGTTTGAAGATTAGAATTTTGGCTCGATCGGGATTTTCTTGATCGAGTTTTTGCTGGAGGGTTTTGCGTCATGATGAAGAGGCTGGTGGTTGAAACTGAGCCTCTCCATGCATGATGTTGGCCTGAGCCGACCCGTTTCTGGTCAAATTCAAGATTTTTCTGTGTCTATGCCCATTCCGTTTGTTTTAGCCTCTGCATCGCCCGCCCGTCGCCGTTTATTGCAACTTGCAGGGATTGATCCGTTCGTTTACCCCAGTGATTTTGATGAAGATCAGATTCAGCTATCCGATCCTGCTGAACTGGTTCAGGAACTGGCCCGTCAGAAGCTCAATGCCAGTTTGCAGAAACTTTGGTTGAACCGAGGGAGTGCGCCGGGGGGCTTTTTTAGTGATCAGCCGGGGGTCATGCTGGGCTGTGATTCGGTTTTGGCGATCGGGGGGGAAATCCACGGTAAGCCGGATAGTCCGGAGGAAGCGATCGATCGTTGGAAACAAATGCGCGGCCAAGTGGGAGACCTGTATACAGGCCATGTTTTAGCGGGAGCCTATCGCGATCCAGCGCATCTGGAACCCACCTTTCAGGTCGTGAAATATCAAGTCACCAAGGTGTTTTTCGCCAATCCTAGTGATGCAGAAATTGCTGACTATGTAGCCACGGGAGAGCCTTTAAACTGCGCAGGGTGTTTTGCGATCGAAGGCAAGGGCAGTGTCTTTGTGGAAAAAATTGAGGGCTGCCACACCAATGTGATTGGCCTCTGTATGCCGCTGTTGCGTACCATGCTCCAGGAAGCGGGTTACAGCATTACCGATTTCTGGAAAGCCTAAAAAATGCGCGATCGAGCCCGAGTTCTAAACATCTGAGGGTTCGATCGATCGAGCCTAACGATCGAGATTGGACGATAGTCCGCTAGGATTCTCACCTGTGGGTGCTTGGGGCCAAGGTTGCGGGAGTCCCGCTGGTTGAGGTAACGCCGTGGGGGAAGGCAATCCTGCTGGTGCTGCTCCGGGCACTGCTCCAGGCACCGATAAGGAAGTGGGTCGTTGCGTCGGTGATTTCTTGACCCAGGGAATTAGCGCATCCTTTGCGATCGCCTGGGATACCACATAGGCTCCGTAACGATTTAAGTGGCTTGGATCGGAGAACAATTCATTCTGGGTTTTCCACTGGTAGGCCAGATTGCGATAGGTAAAGCCCCAAGCCGCCGCCTTTTCGGTCATGTATTGCTGGAACGCTTCCTCGGACTCCCGTCGATGGACATCGAGGTATTCCATCGTCAAGGGCAGGTTGACGAAGACCAGGGAAATGTTTTTGGCTTTGGTGTAGTCCGCGATCGTCTTGAGTGCTTCTTCCTGCTTACCCGGCAATTGGAAGGACTCATAGTCCCCATCAAAGGCTCCAGATACTCGGGTGTATTTTTGATAATAGGTGGCGGGATTAAACTGATTGGACAACGGCAGGAACCCATTGATGTCAATCAAGCCGCGCCCACTGGAGGGAATCATTAAACTCTGGCTCGCTTCCTCCGATTTTTCCGTCGAGGAGGGCTTGGCTGTTCCCAAGAGGCGCGCTTGCAAGACAGTCAGCAGGGCCGATCGGGCTTCGTAGGCGGCGGATAATCGGCCCAACCCGTCAGCAAGTTGTTTATCGAGGGTTTGATACGCCTCTTTGAGATAGGCTTTGGGCGCAGCACTGGCCGTTTCTGTTTCAGGGGTGGCGGTTGGTGCTGCTTCTGCCTTGGCTACCGTGGGTAAGGCCACCGAAGGGAGTTTTTTGAACCCATCGGACACTGCGATCGCGTTAAATGTCACATCGACGCGCCCACTATTGAAGGCCCGTGCACCATCGGCCCAAATGACTAACTTAGGTAACTGATTGGGGGGGATTAACCGTCGTAGTAATAGATCCACCACCTGAGCCGTGGCACCGTTGACTCCGAAGTTAAAAACCTTGATATGCGGGTAGCCTTCCTGGGCGAGGGCGTCTTGGAGCGCGGTGGGATCCAAGCCTCGTAACGCCCGTGAACTGCCTACAACTAAGACATCGGGCACCCCCGAAAGTTTGACATACTGCTGATACAGCGCCAAGCGCTCGTCCAACTGTTCCGCGTTCAAGCTGGGATAGGGGGACTGCTTAGGATCAACGATCGCCTTGGCTTGGAGGGGCGCAGCAGGGAGATCGGGATTATCACTGGCGTGGAGCCGCATGGAATCGGTTTTAGTGGCGGTGATTACCCCCGGCCCTTCTTGGGTAAACCCCGAGGCATTGAAGGTGCTATCGGTGGGGGACTTGGATTTGCTGAGGCTGAGGCTAGGAAGGTTGACGGTTTCGGTTTTCAATTCTGGTTGGCCCCAAGCAAAGGATTGGCCTGGATCACGGAGCTGAGATTTGGACAATAATCCTAAGCTCCAATCGGTGGAGATCGCTGCGCAGACACCTAGCAAGCCCCAAACCAAAGCTAAGCGACCATCCACCGTCGGATTTGCATCGGGCACGAGGCGTTGGGTGGTCACTACGGGACTAAAGAGGGTCGATCGTAGGAAGATATCCTGAATTCCTGAAGACCATTTTTCCCAGCGCTGGCTCCAGGATTGCCGCTCCTTGCGGGGAATCCAGACCAGCGCTCCTGGCGGCGACAAGAGATCCCCTACATAGGCATCCGATGCTGCAAAGTCCGGGGAAGCTTCCGGCACCACCCGCAACTTGGCCCCTAGATCCACCCCTTGTCGCCAACTGGGTTGCGATCGGCCCGAGCGGCGGCCATAGAAGCACAGTCCGGTCAGTCCTGGCACTGGCACTTCTCGAAAGAATTGGGTCAGTGTGGCCACCGTGGTTTTCTGCGGAGGGCAGTGGAGGGAGTCCGCCATCACGTGCAGGATCGAATCCCGTTGCCGAACCTGTAGATGAATGCCGCCCGTGGCCAGGTATTGGGCCAGATTAGGATTCAGTCGTCGGGTCAACAGATAGGCGATCGCACCCAGATCCCCCCGTTGGGCTAGGGATTGCGCGGGTTGTGCCCGATCGACCTGGTTGGCCGCAGGGAGTTCTAACCAATGCACCCAGGTGGCCTGCTGTTGGGATGCCTTAGCCGCAAGACCGTAAATGCTGGCACCCTGTACGCCGTGGGGAGCTAGTGGGTTGAGAACCTGTTCGATCGCGGCCACGGTGAGACTTTGATCCGGTGCGGCGCTGTGGCCCACACAGTGGAGATGGAGCGTTGTCTGATCGACCTGCTGGTCAATCTGTAAGTCAATGTGGGCGTAGGTCACCCGCTGGTTGAGGAGTTGCGTTAATGCGGCTGGATCGCCCCACTGGGCCCACTGGCGCAGCATCTCCTGGGTCGGGGTCAGATTGACCCGCAGTGTCCAATCGGGTTCGGCCTCTCCTTGTACCTGGCCCAGAACGATCGCATCTTGGAATTGGTCAAGATTGAGTTCCCGCAAATGCTGGGCGATCGGTTCTGCGACCAAATTGGCATCCACGCTGTAGGAGGACTCACACATCACCCAGAGGCGTTGGGTCAGGAGCGCTGTGGGAATCGGCGATCGCTCGGTCGCAATGGGCTTGGCCTTAACCCGTACTGCAATGTTGTACTGGCTTAAATGCTGGCTCAGGTAATGGGCGATCGCTGAGGGTTTGCCACTTTCTGCAAGGGATTTCAGCGATTGCGCTGTAGGTTTGGGACGGGATGGCGGGGTTGGGGGTGTTTTGGCAGAAGAGGTTTTGGCGGAAGAGGTTTTGGCGGAAGAGGTTTTGGCGGAAGGTGGCTCGGCGGGGGGCGTCTCGGCGGATCGGTTGGCGATCGGGGATAACTCCCAAGGGGCAGGCGGGGTGGCAGGGATATTGGACGATCTGGAAGGGGCCGCTCCTGAAGAGGCTCGTTGGGCTTGTTTTTGCTTAGCCCAAAGCTCGGCAATCTGAGAGATTTCTAATGTCTCGGCCCAGCGTGGCTTTTGGTCGCCGATACAACGCCCATAGACCACCACCCGATGCAGGATGGCGCTATCCGGGGGTAACAAACTTTCAAACCGAGATTGGGCGATCGCGGCGACCAACCGTTGATGAACCTGAGCTTGTGGAGGGCAGGGGGCTGCTTGGCAAAGAATGTAGAGGCTATTACCCCGTAGCCGCACCTGAATAGCATCCTGGGGCATTTCCAACACACGCGACAGCCATTCTCCCAAGGGTAATGGAGGAAACCCTTGAGAATCGTTGCGGAGAGATGGGCGCTCAGGGAGGTTTAACATCGGAATTAACGACTCGGTTGAACAGAATGGGATCAGAGAGCTGACCCTACAGCCAGTTTATTGTTTGGTGGATCGACCCTACAGATAGTGTTGCAAGGGAGCAATGGCTGTTTTCAACAGATGATACACCCTAGTTTTCGATCCGATCTCAGAATCCAGTCTCTCAATCGATCGAATTGTTTGGATTGCATCCCCATTGCCTTTTCCCGTGGCTTTTTCCCGTGGCTTTTTCCCGTAGCTTTTTCCCGTGGCATTTGCATTGTACCCACACGATAGAAACTGTGGGTACAGAAAATGTAGGATCCATTGCTACTCTGATAGGGTTTGTGTTGGATCCTCTACTACTTTATGGGAAAATCTTGGTGAACTTGCTGGCGGTGAACTTGCTAGAGGGAGAAGCTTAGGGAACAGCGCATAAATGAAATCCCAATTGGGTAGGGGTAGGAGAGTAAAAGGGTAGGAGGGTAGGGGAATGAAGAGGGGATATTATTTCTTTGCAAATCCCTTAAGAGGAAATGACTTGAGGTGAAAGTTTCAACAATCTACAATAACCGCAGTCGCGGTCACGGTAAGTTTGAGCGATCGGTCTAACTGACTCGATCTAATTGACTAGCCTAGGTTAATGACGCTGTAACCCGGTTTAACCATCAATTTCAGCGTCGTTATTTATTTTCTCTAACATTTATTTCCCTGAAATTTTCAGTTACAGTTTTCAGCTACCTTATTTAAATCGCAAGTTTTTATTGAAGTCACAAGTTTTAATTGCAAGTTTCAGTAACCAGTTCCAGTAACCAGTTCCAGCAACCAGTGTGTAAGCAGTAGGATTGCAAGGAAATTGCCAGATTGAGGAGTCCTAGTCCAGTCGGCATCAAACCCATCCAAATTCCAAGATCCCGAAGTCTGGTATTTCTGGATACAGTCTTGGGGAGCATCGCCCGGTTTATTTGAAAGTGTAGTCCTATGCAAAGTCCCCACCGCATCCCCTTTAACACAATGGCCACGGAGCGAGATCCCCGATCGATTGGATCCGACTTGCTCCTCAGTACGGCAACCCTCTCCCTGCTCACGCTCCTAAAAAGTGGACGAATCCTGTCCCAGGGGCTGCAATCCTTCGGCCTGTTAAGTGAAGAGATTTTTCGCGGCGATCGATTGCCCAACCTGGACTTTTTTCAGCCGACAGAAAGTGATTCACCTTCTCCCTTCTCCTCAGATTCTCCCCCCTAGGGGTAGAGCTGATGCCATCGATGATCTCCTAGGGAATGCGATCGTCCCTATGCTTTGATTGTGCCTGCCGCCACGGTTTGATTGGGTAAGCAGGCAGGCCCTGGTTACAATTTTGGGCTTTAAGTGGTTTTCTCGGGATGCTTGCAACACCCTAGGTGGGGGATCCCCTAGGCAATCGCCGGAGAAAGACCCGTAAGCCCATACAATGATGAAGTATCTCTGCTGAAACTGCCGCTATGAGTTCGATTCGCCCATCATCCGATGAGTTGTCCACCCAGCTCTCTGCAATCCATGTTTCGGAGACTGTTGCGGAGGAAGTAACTGTCATGACCTCAGAACTTTTTCTGCGCCATCGTCTCAAAATGGTGGAGGATTTGTGGGAGTCGGTCTTGCGGCAGGAGTGTGGACAGGCACTGGTAGACCTATTGAACCAACTGCTTGACCTCTGTTCTCCGGAAGGACAAGCGGCCAACTCGGAAGCCTCCGATGCCCTGAAGGTGGTGGAACAGTTAGAACTGAATGAGGCTATTCGAGCGGCAAGGGCCTTTGCTCTCTACTTTCAGTTGATCAACATTGTGGAGCAGCACTACGAGCAGCGAGATCAGCAGCTTCAGTACCGTGCAGCCCAGGAAATTTTAGAGGACGATGAACTAGGGAGTTACTGGGATCTGGAAACGGTGGGAGAGACGCCCCACTCCTACAACAGTTTAGAATCCGATCTGGTTCACAAGAAAGCCCAGCATCCCCAGGCCAGTCGTCGAGGAGTCGGAACGTTTCAGTGGCTCTTTCCCCGGTTGAAAAAATTGAATGTGCCACCGCAACAAATTCAAAAACTGGTCGATCGCTTAGAAGTTTGGCTGGTGTTTACTGCGCACCCTACGGAAATTGTTCGGCACACCATTCGAGATAAGCAACGTCGCATTGCCAAGCTATTGCGGGAACTCGATCGGGCAGAGAGTAGTGGCCCCCATGCTGCTCACTCTTGGGAAGCCCAGGGTTTGCGCGATCGGTTGATGGAGGAAATTCGGCTGTGGTGGCGGACGGATGAATTGCACCAGTTTAAGCCGACGGTGCTGGATGAAGTGGACTACACCCTGCACTATTTCCAGGAAGTGCTGTTTGATGCGATGCCGTTGCTGTTCCAACGAATGCAGCAATCGCTGACGATGTCATTTCCGCAAATGCAGTTGCCGCGCCATAACTTCTGCCGTTTTGGGTCTTGGGTGGGAAGCGATCGGGATGGGAACCCTTCCGTGACGCCCCAGGTGACTTGGCAAACGGCCTGCTACCAGCGGCGCTTGGTGTTGGAAAAGTATATGCAGTCGGTGAAACGGCTGATCGATTTGCTCAGTTTGTCCCTGCACTGGAGCGATGTCATGCCGGACCTGTTGGAGTCCCTAGAGCAGGATCGCGTCCGGCTGCCCAAGGTGTACGAGCGCTTGGCGATTCGCTATCGCCAAGAACCCTACCGTCTTAAGTTGGCTTATATTCACAAGCGGTTAGAAAATACCCACGATCGCAATCAGGAACTGTTCCACGGCGATTGGCAACAGCCGGAAAATACTGACTGGGATGAGGCGATTTATTACAAATCCGGGGAGGAATTTTTGGCGGAATTGCGCCTGATTCAGAAAAACCTGAGCGAAACGGGGTTGAGTTGCCGGGATTTGGATTACCTGATCTGTCAGGCAGAAATTTTTGGCTTTACCCTGACCCATTTGGACATTCGCCAGGAAAGTACCCGCCATGCTGACACGATCGCGGAAATTGTGGAGTATCTGCAAGTTCTGCCCAAGTCCTATAACGAAATGTCTGAGCCGGAACGGGTTGCTTTTCTAACCCAGGAAATTAAAACCCGCCGTCCGTTGGTGCCTCGGGAATTGCCTTTCAGTGAAAAGACAACGGAGGCGATCGAAACCCTGCGTATGGTGCGGGCGATTCAACGGGAATTTGGTACGGGGATTTGCAAGTCCTACATCATCAGCATGAGCCACGATGTCAGCGATCTGCTAGAAGTGTTGCTGTTGGCCAAGGAAGCCGGACTGTACGATCCTGCTAACAATACCAGTACGTTGCAAGTGGTGCCGCTGTTTGAAACGGTTGAGGACTTACAAAAAGCACCTAAGGTGATGACGGAGCTGCTGGAACTTTCGTTCTATCGCAGTATGCTGGCCAGTAACCAAGCAGCCACCGATGGGATTCCGGTGATCCAAGAAGTGATGTTGGGCTATTCCGACAGTAACAAGGATTCTGGTTTCCTTAGCAGTAACTGGGAAATTCACAAAGCTCAGCAAGCCTTGCAGCAAATTGCTGAACGCTATAATGCAGAGCTGCGGATTTTCCATGGCCGGGGTGGTTCTGTGGGGCGCGGGGGTGGCCCTGCCTACGAAGCCATTTTGGCGCAACCGGGGCCAAGTATGAATGGCCGTATCAAAATTACGGAGCAGGGAGAGGTTTTGGCCTCTAAGTACTCGTTGCCGGAGTTGGCGTTGTATAACTTGGAAACGGCTTCTACTGCTGTATTGCAAGGAAGTTTGCTGGGCACCAAGTTTGATGAAATCTATGAGTGGCAGCAGATCATGGAGGAGTTGGCGGCGAAATCGCGTTGCCACTACCGCAAGCTGATCTATGAGCAGCCAGATTTTATCGACTTTTTCCACCAAGTCACGCCGATCGAGGAAATCAGCCAATTGCAAATTAGTTCGCGTCCGGCCCGTCGCGGTGGCAAGAAGGATTTGGGCAGTTTGCGGGCGATTCCTTGGGTCTTTAGTTGGACACAAAGTCGCTTTTTGTTACCGGCTTGGTATGGGGTGGGGACTGCATTGCAGGAGTTTTTAAATGAGAAGGAAGATCATTTGAAGCTGCTCAGTTATTTCTATGTGAAATGGCCGTTTTTTAAGATGGTGATTTCTAAGGTGGAAATGACGTTGGCGAAGGTGGATTTGCAAATTGCAGAACACTATGTGCAACAGTTATCATTACCGGAAGATCGGGAGCGGTTTGAGCGATTATTTGAACAAATTGCCCAGGAGTACCATCTGACTCGAGATGTGGTGCTGACGATTACGGGGCACAAGAAATTACTGGATGGCGATCCGGATTTACAACGATCGGTGCAGTTACGCAATGGAACGATCGTGCCTTTGGGATTCCTACAGGTGTCGTTGTTAAAACGCTTACGGCAACATAAGAGTAGTTCGACAACGGGTGTTATGCGATCACGCTATAGCAAGGGTGAGTTGTTGCGGGGCGCATTGCTGACGATTAATGGAATTGCGGCTGGAATGCGAAATACAGGCTAATGGATTGTTGAATGGGTGGGCAATTGAGTGAAATTGTCTGCGAAATTGTCTGCGAGCCTTCGGTGACTTAAGAACTGTACGTTTAACTTCTGAGGAAGGGAGGCGTACAGTTTTTTTAGTTACCAAGAAAAAGGAGGACTTTGAAAGAATTGGGCCGAAGTTCCCCCTTGCTAAGGGAGGGATAGTGAATAATTAGAGTTTGTCAATTTTTTGACAGGTACACAACTCGGGAAATGATTAGGCAATGCAGTCAGTCAGGCGATCGAATTTTTCTGCTAATAAGGTAATGTTTATATTTATTGACACTATACGGTTGACTTGGGGTGGGGTTTGTCAGTAGGGTAGTTTCTCATAGCGATCGCCGTGGACATCCTTCTTTTGCGAGACGGGTTAGTCAGAAGCATGGGGTCGCTGGGTTCCCGAAAATTGGTAGTGCCCTGAAGGGCAGGACAGGGAAATAAATAGTGCATCAAGCAAGACCTAGCTTACGTCGTCGTATCGCATTGTAGTGATGCACAAAATTCCAAATGGCTGC
>NZ_JBLZFX010000112.1:0-19324 GCF_050753345.1 Alkalinema pantanalense CENA528
AACGCAGCAGGCTTGTGGAACTTCTACTTAGATGCAGCATAAGTTAGATAACAGTCAGGGCAAACCCTGTCCCAGAGCTGGTTTTATTTCCCAACAACTCTATTATTGGTCGCGGTATTAAATCGCCCCAAGACGCCAAAGGAAAAACGATCGCGCGGGAAGATATTCTGTTTGAAAAAGTTTTGCTGCGAGCCTATTTGAATAAAGGTGGCTTGACGGAAAACGATGTCAGCATTAAAAGTATGCCCGCTGCCGATGCTGCCACAGCCTTTGCGGGGAAACAGGTGGATATTGCCGTGAGCTACGAACCCTACCTGCGCAAGGCGGCCCAACAGGGTGGGGGCGAAGTGATTTTCTCGACGGAGAATACGAACTTGATTGCTGATGTGGTGATGGTGCATGGCAATATTTTGCAGGAGCGTAAAGCCGATTTGCAAGCCTATTTCAAAGCGGTTGATCAGGCGGTGAAACTGGCGGTAGCAGCGGATCCCGAAGCGATGAAAATTACGGGTGAAAAGTTGGGAATTTCCGGGGATGAGGTCAAGGAGCAATTGAAACTACTCAAGTTATTCGACGTGGAGGGTAATAAAGCGGTGGGATTCAACCCAACCAATCCCCAAAACATTAAGGGCAACTTAGAACTCAATGCTAAAGCAGCCTACGATTTCAAAATGATTCCCAGTCCGTTACAAGCGGATCAACTCTACGACGATTCGATCATTAAAGCGCTATAAGTTATCAAATCGCTGCCTACGGGGAATCGGAGAATTATCACGATGGCTGAATCACTAACACCGGAATTACCAATGCTCAAGTCCTCCCTGGAAGATCAGGGGGTCAAATACGCCCTAGCCAGCTTTGTCGATCTCCATGGCATGTGCAAGGCCAAAGCGGTTCCCCTCTCCCATCTGGGGCAGATGATGGCGGGTTCGGAACTGTTTACAGGGGCGGCGCTGGATGGGGTCCCCCAGGATGTCAGCGATGAGGAAGTCTCCGCCCGTCCTGACCCTCAATCCGCGACTATTTTGCCGTGGAATCCGGAAATTGCCTGGTTCGCCAGCGATCTCTATTTGAAGGGCCAACCCTTTTCCGCCTGCTGCCGGGGCATTCTCAAATCAGTGCTGGCCGATGCCGCGCGCATGGGATTTACATTCAACTTGGGGATTGAAACGGAGTTTTTCATTCTCAAGGAAACGCCCGAGGGGGATGTGGTGCCCGTCAGCGATCGCGATACCTTGGCCAAACCCTGTTACGACCTGCAAGGCTTGCTGGACAACTACACCTGGGTGACGGAGATTGTGGAGGCGATGAACCAATTGGGCTGGGATGTCTATTCCTTTGACCATGAGGATGCCAACGGCCAGTTTGAAACGGATTTTGCCTACTGCGATGCGTTGCAAATGAGCGATCGCATTACGTTCTTTCGCTTGATGGTGAAGGAGATCGCCCGCAAGCATGGCTACTTTGCCACGTTTATGCCGAAGCCCTTTGGCAATCGTTCCGGCAGCGGTGCCCACTACAATATGTCCCTCGCAGACATCAACACGGGTGAGAATCTTTTTTACAACGCTGAGGATGCAAGGGGCTGTCAGCTATCGCAATTGGGTTACCAATTCATTGCTGGCATTCTGCGCCACGCTCCGGCCATCTGTGCGGTGATTGCACCGACGGTCAATAGTTACAAGCGACTGGTGGCGCGGGGCAGTATGTCGGGCTTTACCTGGGCTCCGGTTTACATGTGCTATGGCAATAACAACCGCACAAACATGCTACGCATTCCCCTAGCGGGGGGACGGGTGGAATGCCGAGCGGCGGATATTTCCAGCAATCTCTATCTGGGGGCTGCCATGCTGTTGGCGGCTGGGTTAGAAGGCATTCGGGAGCAGCTTGATCCCGGTGAACCCCATACGGGAAATATGTATACCTACTCCCTGGAAACCCTGGCAGAGATGGGGATTCATTGCCTACCACGGACCTTGGGGGAAGCGATCGCGGCCTTTGCCCAGGATCCCCTCAGCAAGAAAGTCATGGGGGATTTGATGTACCAATCCTATGTGGACTACAAAACCCAGGAGTGGCAAGAGTATCACAATCACATTTCTGATTGGGAACGGCAACGCTATTTAAAGTTTTTCTAACTGGAGACTCTCACCATGGTTACCCTCACCCCGATCGCGCAAGATAGCCCCAGCCGCCAGCACACCTATTTACGTCCCTCCGTGTTCTGGAGTATTCGTCAGGGCTTTCCTAAACGGTTGTCGCTATTAATTGTGACGCTGGCTTTGGCAGTGCCGTTACTGTTTTGGGCGATTTTTAGCTATGCCGGACTAGTACCGCCGATGTTCCTGCCAACGCCAACGGCAGTGCTGCAAGCGGGAATGACCATGTTTGCGGAAAATAATTTACTCGTGGATGTGTTGGCGAGTAGTGGTCGGGTTTTGGCGGGATTTCTGGTGGCGGCGCTGATTGGGGTGCCGATGGGCATTGCCATGGGGACGTTTTACAGTATGGACAGCTTGTTTGCACCGATCGTGGGGACGGTGCGTTACATGCCAGTGACGGCGTTTGTTCCGTTAATCATTATTTGGCTAGGGCTGGGAGAGGCTTCTAAGGTATTAATCATTATGTTGGGGGTGGTGTTGTATAACGCCATTATGATTGCGGATGCAGTCAAGTTTATTCCCAATGACATGATCAATGTTGCTTACACGTTAGGGGGCAGTCGTCGCGATGTTTTATTGCAAGTGATTATTCCGGCTGCGTTTCCCAGTGTATTGGATACTTTGCGAGTGAATATTTCGGGGGCTTGGAATTTTCTGGTGATTGCGGAATTGGTGGCGGCGCAGAGTGGCCTAGGGTTCAAGATTATTCAGGCGCAACGCTTTCTGCAAACGGATAAGGTGTTGTTCTGCATTATTCTAATTGGCTTGATGGGTTTAGTGATTGACTACGGTTTGAAGGCTCTCTCGCAGAAGCTCACGCCTTGGGCGGATCAAACCCGCCACTAGAGATTTTTAGTCAAAGATTTCAGCATTGCATTCAACACAAACTCAACGCCCCAAAAACACCATAAATTCAACTCCGATCGACCTTCCTGCATCTTCTTGGCAGACCCACGATCGGGGCACCTGCGATCGGGAACCTTCTACAATGGTAGAACAATCAAAATCATCCACTCTTAAACGAAATCCTTCCTGGACTCCGCAGCCTCACAGGTATGTCAATTTGCAGGGCATCGAATCCTTCAAAAGTCCCCCCCATCCAAAGCTTCCCCATCGGTAACTTGCGTCGCACCGGAGAATAGGAATGGCAACCAGATCTCGCCTTCTATCCCAGAACCGCCATTCCCAATCCCCGTTCCCCTAACAAATGAGACCCCTTGAGCGAAGGAGGCAAGAGAAATGCCTCAGGCGCGGGATTCATCTCTCACCCGATCGCACCGCAGTTGATCAACCGTGACCCGAGGCAAGCGGTGCTTAAAGCTACAGAGAATTTCCCAGGAAATTGTCCCCAGTTGGTTGGCCCAGTCATCGGCACTAATACGATCGTCCCCATCCTGCCCCAGCACCGTCACAACTTCCCCAGCTTGCAAATCAGAAATGGCGCTAACATCCAGCATGATCTGATCCATGGTGATGGCCCCAATCTGTTTGACCCGTTGGCCCCGCACCAGAACCTCCATCTGGTTAGAGAGATTGCGCGGCACCCCATCGGCATAGCCAATCCCAATCACCGCTACTTGCATTTCCCGATCGCTAACAAAGCGATGGCCGTAGCTGACTCCGGTGCCAGGGGGAATGGTCTTCACCTGGGTAACACGGGCTTTAACCTGCATGGCGGGGCGCAGCTCAACCACTGACTGCAAATGCGGTGAGGGATAGAGGCCATAGGTAATCAACCCAGTACGCACCATGTCGTAATGCAAACTACGATCGGTCAACGTGGCCGCAGAGTTGGCAAAGTGCAGCTTGGGACGATCGGGACTCTGCTGCATCCCACAGGCACGAATGACGGAGTCAAAGCGCCGCTGCTGTTCCCGCATGATGGTTTGGTCGGGATCATCGGCAGTGGCAAAGTGGGAATAGAGACTAGCAATGGGTAAATTCGGCAAACGGCGTACCAAATCAACAAACTCCACAGCCTGTTGCCACGGCGTCCCCAAACGGCACATCCCAGTATCGATCTTCAGGTGAACGGGAAGCTGGGTACGATCGCCGATCGCTTCCGCAAAGACAAGCGCCTGCTTAGGCGTGCACAGGGTCGGTTGCAGGTTCCAGCGGGCGATCGTCCGCACCTGTTCCGGTAGGTTCGTTGCACCCAACACTAAAATTGGCGCTTCAATGTCCGCTTCCCGCAGCTCAATGCCTTCGGGGATCGTCGCCACGCCTAACCAAGTCGCTCCAGCTTGCAGGGCGGCCCGCGCCACGGTAACGGCTCCATGACCATAGGCATCTGCTTTGACCACGGCCATCAGATCGGTGCCGGGTTTGAGGATCCGGCGAACTTGCTGCATATTGTGGGCGATCGCCGCTAGGTCGATTTCCACCCACGCCCGTTCCCGCTGCATCCGTGCAATACTCGAACCCGTTTCCCAACTCATCATGATTGTTCACTCCTCCACCCAAAACTGACTGACTCGAAGACCCTGACGCGCCCAATGCAGTGTGATCGATTCTGTGATCGAGGTTGCAACTGAGGCCGTACAGCCTTTAGTATCTGGATCACTTCAATCCCATCGCAGCCCATTTCGTAGCATCCCACCCCCTTCTATTAACAACTTTCCCTGAGCAATCGGCCCATCAGAAGCCTTGTTTGGGTAATTATCTAAAATGATGCTGAATAATTTAGCTGAACCTTCCCCAGATGGAAGTAAATTTTCTGCCATTTTCTGAATTGGAAGAGTGATGGGTGAGCATCTGGCTGGCTTGGAAGAAAGGTTTAAATCTCACTTTTACGAGACAGACTTTTGCTTTTACGAGAGTGGTAGTCAAGATTGTTAGTACAATCCTCTCCTCTTTTTGCTTGCAAATCGCCCCCTCCCCCTATTCAGGGTAATTTTGAAGAAATTTGACCGAATTTTCCCCTTTAATCAGGAGCGGTAGGGGGATCGAATCTGTCGCATCCATACATCAATTTTATAGGGCTGTCCTAAACTCATTGGATACCACTTATCGTTGTCACTCACTTGCAACTCCCTCTCACCTGGGATGCACTTTGATTTCTAGCGATTCTTAAAAAACTGTGTTAACATCAGGGCACTTATTTCTCTCATTTCCAACGCAAATGAGTAAGGTTCTGGTGCTGAATGCGTCCTACGAACCACTGAATATCACCAGTTGGCGAAGGGCGATCGTCTTATTGCTGAAGGGCAAAGCGGAGCAGCTTGAGCATAATGGGAAGTACGTTTACGCAGATTTCCCCCTCCCCTCTGTGATTCGCCTGCGCCAGTACGTGCGCGTTCCCTATACCGAAATTGCGCTGACCCGAAAAAATCTTTTGCACCGTGATGGGCACAGTTGCCAGTACTGCGGCTATAGCGGCGACGACCTCACCCTGGATCATGTGATTCCCCGATCGCGCGGTGGGCAAGACACCTGGGAAAATATTGCGGTTGCTTGCGTGCGCTGTAATGTCAAAAAGGGCAACCGTACCCCCAAGGAAGCTGGGATGCTCCTGCTGAAAAAACCGCACAAGCCCCACAGCAGCCTCTACTTTGAAGTGGCAAAGTATGTGAAGGGTGGCGCAAATCAAGAATGGCGGAAGTACGTGATTGGGGCATAGCGTTGGGGGGGTAAATTCATCCAGTCCACGGATCGGATACAAAGCCTAAGCGCCCCATAAGTTTTCCTGAACCTGCTAGCCTAGAGAAGGTCTTTTCTTCCTCCCTCCCATGGCAGCGCAAACTGGTTTGACTCCGAAACCTTCTCCGGCTCGATCGGACAATGACTGGCGGCTTTTTCTGCAACTGCTTCCCTATGCCAAGCGCCATAGCAAGCTGTTGATTGTTGCGGTCATCCTGTTAATTCCCAGCGCGATCGCTCGGGCCGTTCAGCCGATCGTCATTGGTCAAGCGATTTCGCTTCTACGACAGGAAGATTCAACTTGGCAGTTGTTGAAGAACTGGGATCTTTCAACAGGACTAAATTTTTTGGTCGTGCTGTTGTTAATGACGATCGTGGGTCGGCTGGCGTTCGATGCCACCCAAGGTTACTTGGTACAAAAGGCTGGACAGCGAATGACGGCAGATATTCGCTATGACCTCTTTACCCATGTAACTTCGCTAGCCGTGCGATTTTTCGATCGAACCCCCGTCGGCAAGTTGATTACCCGCTTAACCAGTGATGTCGATGCCTTGGGTGAAGTGTTTTCCACTGGGGCGATCGGCATCATTGGTGATTTCATTTTGATGCTGGCCATTATGGTTTTAATGTTTACCAAGCAATGGCAGTTAGCAACTTTATTAGTGTTCATTTTAGTGCCTACAGCCTTGCTGATTGTTTATTTACAAAAACAATATCGCACTGCTAACTATGCCGCGCGGGAGGAGCTGTCCAGTCTGAATGCAATGCTACAAGAAAATATTCTTGGAGTCGGCGTGGTTCAACTATTCCGGCGAGAACAAATCAATGGTCAACTCTTCAATCAGACCAATCAAAGTTACATTCGCGAAATCGATCGCACAATTTTCTATGATTCTGCGGTGTCTGCCACGTTGGAATGGGTATCACTGATCGCGATCGCGGGGGTATTGGCGATCGGCGGTAAATTTGTTAACGATGGCAATCTTGGGTTTGGGACGTTATCCGCATTTATCCTATTTGCCCAAACGTTGTTCGATCCACTGCGACAGTTTGCAGAAAAGTTCACGGCCATTCAAGCAGGATTCACTGCCGTTGAGCGGATTAATGACGTGTTGAATGAACCGATCGAAATCAAAGATCGCGTCCAGCACTTTCAAACCATTGATCATGGGGTTGGAGAAATTCGTTTTGAACAGGTTTCCTTTGGCTACAAACCTGGGGAATATGTGCTTCACAACCTTGATTTCACGATTCGATCGGGCGAAAAAGTTGCACTTGTTGGCCCTACCGGAGCAGGCAAAAGTTCGATTATTCGTCTTCTGAGCCGACTATATGAACCCCAGGAAGGGCGGATTTTATTGGATGGCGTCGATATTCGCAATTTGCCGCAAGCAGAACTGCGCCGTCGCATTGGCATCATCCTGCAAGATGGTTTTATTTTTGCAGGGGATGTGAAAGGGAACATCACCTTAGGTGAACAGTATTCGATACAGGAAGTTCAAGCAGCGGCAGAACAAACTAATGTATCAACCTTGATTGAACAATTGCCCCAGGGCTACAACACCCAATTGCGGGAGCGGGGAACGAATCTTTCTGGCGGCCAAAAACAGTTGATTGCCTTTGCTCGTACTGCGATTCGTGATCCTAAGATTTTGGTGTTGGATGAAGCGACTTCTAGCTTGGATGTAGGCACTGAAGCCTTGATTCAAGAAGCATTGGAACGTATGTTGGAAAATCGGACGGCGATTATTATTGCCCACCGATTGTCTACCATTCGCAATGTCGATCGCATTCTGGTTCTCAAGCGGGGTGAATTAATCGAAAGTGGCAGTCATGAAGAGTTAATCGTCCAAGATGGCCTATATGCTAGTTTGTATAAACTGCAAATGCTCGATCTGTAATCTCAGATCTATGACGCCTAATCCTGATTTGTCGCTTCCAATCGCGAGCTTCCCATGGGCTTTTTCTGCATAGGTTTAAGCCTTCGCCGAGGACAACCAATCCCCTACAGACGTGTTCTGTCCAGGTTTTCCTCTAGTATTTTGAATGAGCCATTGCCCGATCGTGGGTAACCGCTGGCATAGAGAAACACTCGCTTGGGCCAGCCTAGGCTGAATGAATGCATTGTGGACTAGGCGGCCCAGCCGAAGGCGGGTCTTGAATTCCCGTTGCCACGCCTGACTGTATTGGTGCTTGAAGGCCATGGCCGTTAATTGGTGGGATAAGTAAGCACTGACAAAGGGAACAACCATATCTGCGGTTCGCAAAGCCATCGCCATACCATCGCCACACAGCGGCGTAATCATGCCCGTTGTATCACCAATCATGCAAATATCGCCCTCAAAATTGCCCTTTAACTGAAAGGACACTTGGCTCAGGTGATGCCCGATCGCAGAATCTCCAGTGAGGGCTGCCAAGCGATCGCGCAGAACGGAATTTTGAGAGAGGGCCTCGGGCAAACTGCGATTCTGGCTATTGCGGAGGATGCTTTCATGCCCCAGCCAGCAGAGATTAATTTGGCCTGTTTCGATTTGGGATAAGCCGCAATATCCCCCCGGAAAGGCGTGCATTTCGATCGTTCCTGGAATGTCTAGCCCGCGATAGTGCGCCTTGAACGCAACCCACGGAGTTCTCGATTGGGTGAAGGTTCGATCGAGATGGCTATCTAGGGCCGATCGCTTGCCATAGGCCCCCAACACCATCCGACTGGTGAATTGACCTCGGCTTGTGTTGACGGAAAAATGAGCTGCAAAATTGCCCTCAATGCGACGAACAACCATGCCATCGTAGCAAATTGCCCCCGATCGATCGGCTTGTTGAAATAGCATCCAATCAAGCTGATACCGACTGAGTCCCAAGGCTACACCGGGCAAATGACTTTCAAAGTATTGGCCTGTGGATGTAGTTAGCAACACTCGACGAATTGGATGGGCACCCGCCCGCAAAACAGAATCGAGAATTCCTAATTTTTCAAAAATTGAAAGAACTTCAACGGATAAAAATTCACCACAGAGCTTATGAACGGGATAGGACTGCTGCTCTAACAGTAATACTTTCCACCCTTGATTTGCGAGTTGAATAGCAGCGCTACAACCTGCCAATCCAGCTCCAATAATAATAACGTCATAGGTCATACAGATCTCATTGATTACTGAACGTGATTAATACCCAATCTTCAATGTTGTTAATAACCAACGAAAGGGCCAATACCAACGCAATGAAAAAGTCTCTAGGTTCGCTTTCTGGGCGATCGCTTGAAGATCCGCAGCCCGAAATCCCCGTAAGACTGAGATGGGGCCATCGTTTTGCACCATTTCCGAAGCGCGCAGGAGTCGCGTTAAGCTATAGATGCCATAGTAGGCCAAGGGATGGCGATGCAAGTCGTTAATCAAAATGCCTTGGCTGGCCACTCGTTGCATAGATTGAACGATCGTGACGGCCTTCTCTTCAGCAAAGTGATGTAAAAACATCGCACCCATGGCAATGTCAAAGGCATGATCCCCATAGGGCAAGGCTAAGGCATCAGCAACCTCTACGGAAATTTTGGATTGTAATTCTGGTGGCAATCGATCGGAAAGGGACTGGCGGGCATAGTCCACCGTAACGGGATTGGCGTCAATGGCGACAATTTCTAGGTCGATCGAAGGAGATTGGGCAGCAGCCCAACGCACAATATATTCAGGAAAATCCGCAATACCCGTCCCTAAATCCAGAATCCGAATGGGTTGGGAGGGCCGGGAAGAACGCGACTGGGCCTGCTGATAGGTCTTGAGCCAAGGCGCTAGCACCGCCATCGTAGTCCCATATCCCCCCAGAAAGCGGTTGACCGATCGCAGTTGTTCCAAGGCGCTCGTCAGTCGCAGATCAACAATGGAAAAATCATCCATCAATTCATCTTCATCGGTGCGAGTTTGAAAAGAAGGCATAGCAAATGAGGTTATGCAAATGAGATTATTAGACAGGTTGAAACAGACAGCCTTCGATCGTCAGTCCGGGGCCAAAGGCAAGGGCTAAGCCATTCTGAAATCCTTTACCCTGTGGCAATCCCGCTTGATGCTGGGCTAGTAAACGTTTCAGGATAAATAAAATAGTGCAGGAACTCATGTTGCCGTAATTGCGGAGAACTTCGTAGGAGTCAGAGACAGCGGCATCACTGAGTTCTAACAAAAATTGAATTTTATCAACAATTTGCCGTCCACCGGGATGAATGGCCCAGAAATCGATTTGATGGTAAGTCAAGTGATGGCGTTCGAGAAAGGTTGTTAAATATTGATTTAAAGACTGCACGATCGCGCTAGGGACTTTAGAGGATAAATGCATCAGAAAGCCGGTATTGCTAATCGTCCAGGTCATCAGATCCATCGTATCTTCAGTCAGCAGACTACAGCCTTCAACGTAGGCTAGTTGGCCCTGCGCTTCAGCCGTCGATCGGGTGGATAAAATAGCTGCTGCCGCCCCATCGCCAAATAGAGCATTGATAATCACACTTTCGATCGAATCCTCCGCTTGAAAGTGCAGGGTACATAGCTCCACACAGACCATTAACACCCTTGCCCGAGGGTGGCTTTGACAGAGGGCATGCGCTGTTTTAAGGCCATTAAATGCAGCATAGCACCCCATAAATCCAATCAGGGTACGATCGGTTTGGGCAGGCAATCCCAAGCGTTTGACTAATTGAATATCAAGGCCCGGTGCGGCAAATCCTGTACAACTCACCACAATTAAATGGGTAATCTCCGCTGGATCGAGCTGGGCTGATTGAATGGCTTGGTGGGCCGCAGCCTCTGCAATGGCCAACGCAGAAGTTTGATATTTCTGGTTGCGATCGTGGGTAGAAGGTGGCGGCTCCAGTTTCCAATTATTGGGATAAAAGCTAAAATCTTCGGGCTCACACAAGTAATCGGGAAGGCAGCTATAGCGCTTGTCGATCCCCGATCGAGTATAGATAACCGAGCCACGATCGCGGGTGGCTGGGGACAAGCCCTCAAGCTGTGACATAAACTTCATGGCAGCCACTTGAGAAACTTCAAAGGACGGATTAGCAGTTGCAATGGAATCTAATACTGTATGCATGTAGGGATCAAAAACAATGAACCGCTGATTGAAATCGAAAAAATGCAGATTTACCCACAGTTCCCTACAGATTATTGATATATCAATGATTCTAACGACTCTACGTGATTGTAACAACTCCATCATTGAGATTGAGCAAAGAATTAAAAATAAGGATAATCGTCCCATTTAATAGCCATAACTATCCAAACATGCTGAGAGTTCCATCATGGGATGATGCAGCAATAATGCAAAAAGTGGAAAAATGATAATGTGAGAAATATGAATAAAGGCAGGAGCGTTTGCGCCTATTCGCACAGAAAAAGCTGTATGGGATCGCCCACTTGAGCTTGTAATTGCAGTTGGGCACTACCGCAATTAATCGAGAGTTCCAGATAACCATGACTGCCCACAAGACCGATCGCGTCTCCTTTGGGAACATCACCATAGGTCATCTGTCCTGCATAGGCAACCTGATGGAACTGCAACTGCCAAGGGTGGCCTTGAACCAATGATGCAGGGAAGTTGGTGATCAGGTTTCCAAAGTGGTCGATCGCTTGAATGGAGCCATGGTAGGTATTGCGGGAAGGTTGGCTCAGCGGGAACTGGAGTTGTACTATTGTAGCGGGATCAATCGAGGTTCCCAAGGCTGAGATCGGGACTCCCTGGGCCAAGTAGGCAGCGGCGGGGGCAAAAATATCTCGACCATGGAACGTGCTGCTGGGACGGGCCGATCGCCAATAGTCGGGATTCGTGAGTTCTACCGCCTGAACAATTAAGTCCTGTTGCAGGATCCCGCTCAGTAGCCCATTATCCGGTGCAACAAAATAGGCATGGGTCGTCTGCACCGCGATCGCCCGTCGCTGGCCGCCCACACCGGGATCCACGATCGCCACATGTACCGTCCCCTGGGGAAAGTAGGGATAGGCCATTAACCCCTGGAAGCGAGCCGCTGCAATGTCCTGGGGCGGAACACCATGGGTTAGATCGACGATCGTAGCCTCGGGCAAAATCCCTAAAATGACGCCTTTCAGGATACCAACATAGCTATCTTGCAGCCCAAAATCACTGAGTAATGTTAAGAGGTGCATAAAACAAAGTAAATTTTAGTAGCAGGGAATACCGTTTTAACCTTTTATGTTACGCTAGTAGCTGAAGCCTAACTGGAAACCTAGCTGATTGCATCCAAGCAGGTTTCAACTCAAGTCAACTCAAGTCTTACCTGAGAATATTCAAATTAATAGGAGGTTTTATGGTAGAGCAAAATCGTCAATCTATTGCTCAGGTGAAAGCAGCCCATCGTGAAAATTTACGGCGGAATTTACAGCAACGCATGGAAGCTGCGCGGGTTCGGGGAGATGAGCAACTTCTAAAACTGCTGGAGATGGAAGCTAGCTATCTCAAATAACTTTGATCAATCTCTGAATTGCAATCCCCAGGCGACCTTAGTGACGCATAATTTCAGGGCAGTAACTATGGCTTTGATGCTTGAGCTTTAATGCCTAACGTCTCTTCAGAGCCTGAGGGTTGGTGGAAAATCCCAATGTGCCTGCATTATCTCCCTACAAGCAGGTATGTTGGGAATTTTATTGTTTAAAATTTTCCTAAAAAATATATTTTTCTGCTGCAATAGTTTTAGCTGCACTTCATTCCCCTTGCACAGCTCCTACGAACAGGGCTCTCAACCATGATGACAGATCATCACTACGGATATAGACTGCCCGATCGCCCATTACACCCGATCGCCCATGAGCAGTGCTAAGATACCCAAGGCTATCATTACCCTCTTGGTTGGCAACAATACACCACTAGTTGCGTCATGACCTTCAGCATGATTCTGCTAGTAACCTTATTCTCTTTCATGGGCATATCTGGGATGACTCGTCACTCTTTATACTCTGGTTCGTTGGCGCTGTTAGCAGCTCTGTGCTTGGCTCCCGTTGCCCAAGCCCAAGACTCTCGTATGGTTGCCCAGACTGACCCCAACGAACTACGACCCCTTGCACAGGAAACCAGCATCCTAAACGTTCAAGCGGGACAGAAATTGATGAAGGAAGCTAGTGATGCTTCTGAGGCAAAAAACTACGGGCTGGCGGTGAAAAAGTTACAGGAAGCCCGTCAGGTCTTTAACCAACTCTCCAATTTTCATCAAGACTTGGTCGGCAGCTTTTCAGGGTTGGACATTCGCATTTCCAATGCCCAACGGACTCGCGCTTTGAAAGCAGCCCAACTGCGGGACGAAGCAACGTACCAGTTGGCGATCGCCCATCGTGCTAATAATCAACCGGAATTAGCAGTTCCCCTCCTCGTGCAGGTGCTCCGGAGCCAAAGTCCCACCCGTGACATGGGTAAACAAGCCTATGCCCAACTGTTGGAAATTGGCTTTGTGGATCTGCCCTATCCCAGTCCCAAGGAAGGGGAAGCAGCTCCCACCGTGACGATCGGGTCAGGGGCTGGGATTCTGAGCATTGCGGGGGGCGACCAAATGATGGCCGATGCAGGCAATGCCGTGACCGCTGGCAACTATCCCTTGGCGCAAACCAAACTGAAGGAAGCCCGTCAAGCCTTTAACCAACTGTCTAACTTCTATCAAGATCTGGCGAATGTCTTCTCTGGGATTGATACCCCAATCACCGATAGCAACCGCCAAAAGGCACTGAAAACAGCCCAAGGTCGTGATGAAGCCACCTATCAACTCGCTTTGGTACACCGGGCCCAGAATCAACCGGAACTGGCCGTACCGCTGTTGGTGCAAATCGTCCGCAGTCAGCAGCCAACGCGGGATTTAGGCCGTAAAGCCTACGCTCAATTGGTGGAACTAGGATTTGCCGATACGCCCTATCCCCGCACCACCCAATCCGCTAGCGGAGGCTAAACTAGCGCACACTCACAAACCGTTCCCGCGCGATCGTTCGGAGTCGATTGACATCCTCCCGCCGGGAAACGGATAGCGGAATGGTGCTTTTAACGGACTCGATAATCAAATCTGTGCCCAGGGGTTGATTGAGGTGAAGGGCTTTGTAGAGCGAGGCCACGATCGCTTGTTCGATCTCTGCACCACTAAAACCATCGGTGGCTGCAACCAGGGCATTGAAGTCGAACTGGGCTGGATCCTGCTTACGTTGGACTAGGTGCAGTTGCAGAATTGTGGCCCGTTCCTTGGCATCGGGCAAATCAACGAAGAAGATCTCGTCAAATCGCCCTTTGCGCAGCAGTTCCGGCGGAATTTTCGATAAATCATTGGCCGTGGCAATGACAAACACTTCCTGGGATTTTTCCTGCATCCAGGTGAGGAATGATCCAAACATGCGCTGGCTCAGACCACCGTCGGAATCACTGTTAGATGTGCCAAAGCTTTTTTCAATTTCGTCAATCCAGAGGACTGCCGGAGCCATGGATTCCGCTAGGCTCAAGGCTTGACGGAAGTTCTTTTCCGATTCGCCCACGTATTTATCATAGAGACGGCCTGCATCCAGCTTGAGCAAGGGCATTTTCCAAGCTTTGGCGATCGCTTTAGCCGCCAACGACTTCCCACAGCCCTGAATCCCCACAATCAAAATCCCCTTAGGCGGTTGCAGATTCCATTCCCGCGCCTGGGGAGAAAAGCCGACTTTTGCTTGATTCAGCCATTGCTTTAGCCCTGCAAATCCGCCCCACTGCAGCGGTGCATGATCAACCGGGAAGTATTCCAGAACACTTTCTTCCCGAATTACTTGAGCTTTGCGATGGAGGACACGATCGATATCCTGCACGGTCAGTTTGCCATCTTCCAAGGCAGCATAGGCCACCACCTTCCGCGCCTGTTGCAAGGTCATACCGGAGAGAGAATGGACCAGGGTTTGAATTTCATGGTCTTGAATTTCGATTTGGACGCGATTTTTGGCGCGTAGCGATCGCACAGTAGCCATGACCGCTTGATGGAGTTCATCGCGGGCGGGTAGCTTGAGGTCGTAGTAAACCGCTTCGTGGTTGACTTCCTGGGGCAGGATGACGCTATTGCCCGTGAGCACGATCGCCGATCGGGATTGGGAAAAGGTTTGAACTAATTCCCGAAACTGGCGTGCGACGGTGGCGTCTTCTAAGTGCACGGAAAAGTCCTTCAGCCAAAAAATGGCATTCAAATTCAGTTCCTGTATTCGTTTTAGGACTTCTAACGGTTCGTAGGAATTGTCATAGGCGGCGGGCTGACTGGTCGGTGCGCAGTCATTTTGCCAACGGTTATCCACAGAGACGGGCGATCGGGTGAGTCCTTGGGTAATGCTCCATTCCATCAGGGTGCGTCCCATTTCCTGGGTGGCGGCCTGCAGCAGCACTTGGACGCGCTCTTCTTCGACGGTTTCAAAGACAATCAGGGGATGGAAGGACAAAATTAGGGTTTGTAATTCGTGAACCCGACCCTGCATGGAAGGACAAAGATTAGGAGACACCATAACCATGGGATATGAAGGTGATCAAAGTTGGATGATTTTGTGGGAATACAGCAGGAACACCGTCGATCAAATCAGGAGCGACTCACCTTAGGATTCCCAGTAAGACTCCCTTCATCACAGCTAGGGTAAATTACAGATAGGACAGCCAATCAAGACAAATGGCCGATCGAGGCAACGCTTTTAATTCATACCCAATCAACTTGTAATTGCAACCCATAACAATCTTCCTAAATCTCCGCACATTCACTGCAGTATTAGCCATAGCCTCGATCTCGGATATTCGATCCCCCTAATTCTCCTTAATAAGGGGGACTTTGAATCTATGTTTTTCCGGTTCCCCCCTTTATTAAGGGGGCTAGGGGGGATCTGTCCCTCTACCACAGACAAGCAAACCACTACAGCATTCAACCTTACGTTAGTCGCACATTCATTTCAGTATTGGCCGCATGTCGATCGCACCTACTCCAAAAACCATTTTTAGAAAATCCCAGTTTTTACAACATCGAGATTGTCCGAAGGATTTAGACTAGAGGACGACTAACTCTCACCAATAGGTTGCTATGGCTTCACCCATCCTTTACCTCGCAATTACCAACCATGGCTTCGGTCATGCCACACGGGCCGCCGCAATCGCGGCAGAAATCAAAACGCTAAATCCCGAAATCACGATTATTTTAGCCACTACGGCCCCGCGATCGGTCTTGGAAGCCTACTTTCCGGGGGATTGGATTCACCGCCCGCGCGCCTTTGATGTAGGGGTGATTCAGGCGGATAGTTTAACCATGGATTTACCTGCGACCTTGGACAAGCTCAAAGATATTCGATCACAGTCCCAAGCCTTGATTCAATCGGAAGCCAATTTCCTCAAACAAAACCGAGTCGGCTTAGTTTTGGGAGACATCCCCCCCCTAGCCGCGCCGATCGCCCAGGCAGCGGGCATTCCTTGCTGGATGATGGGCAATTTCGGCTGGGACTTTATCTACCGCGCTTGGGGGGAAGAATACCCAGAATTCAACGAGATGGCAGATTGGATCGGTGATTGTTTTAGCCAAGCTGATCAACTGTTTCGCATGCCCTTCAGTGAACCGATGCCCGCCTTTACCAACCCGATCGACGTCGGCTTGACGGGCGTCATGCCCCGATTTACCCCAGAGCAGGTACAGGAGGCATTTAACTTAGGCGCAATTCCTCGGGACAAAATTGTTCTGCTCACCTTTGGGGGATTGGGACTAAATCGCATTCCCTACGAGAATGTCCAGCATTTCCCAGACTATACCTTTATTTGTTTTGATCTCGCTGCACCAGAACTACCCAACTTAATTCGTGTGGATGATCGTTTCTATCGTCCGATCGACTTTGCAGCATTGGCAGGACGATTGATTTCTAAACCTGGTTACAGCACCTTTTCCGAAGCCTGCCGCTTTGACGTTCCTATCATCAGCCTCACCCGCGAAGGCTTTGCCGAAGCCCCCATTTTGCTCGAAGGCATTCAGGACTACGCCCAGCACCAAATTGTCGAAGCAGAGGACTTTTTTACTGGAGATTGGCGCTTTCTGGCCCAACCCATGAATTCCCCCCACAAAGTCGAGACATTGGCAAAAGATGGCAATCGGACGATCGCCCAAGCTGTAGTTGACTATTTACAAAGTTAATTTGCCACAGCACCAGCACACAGAGTCCGGGGATTCTAGGGGGCGATCGATTCCTGTCAAAGGAATGAAAGCCACCTTTCCCAGAACAGTCTAGGAAAGACCAGAGAAAAGTCATGGCCTGTTAAAAACGATCGGACAACTTGCGGGAACCTGTGTCAAGATGGGAAATCAATCTCTCCCATTTTCCCTATCCTCCTCGTGTCTCCCCTCTTGACCTTATGTGCCGAATCCTGGGTTATCTAGGCGAACCCGTCCAACTGGATCAACTGCTGCTCGAACCCGATCACTCCCTCATGGTGCAGAGCTATCAGCCCAAGGAAATGACCGCTGGTTTGCTGAATGCCGACGGCTTTGGCGTGGGTTGGTACCATGCCACCAAAAGCACCGAACCCTACACCTACCGCAGCATCCAACCGATTTGGAGCGACCTCAATTTAACCAACCTCAGCCGCTATGTCGAATCCGGCTGCATCCTCGCCAACGTCCGCAGCGCCACCCCCGGCCTCGCAGTCGATCTCAGCAATTGCCAACCCTTCCAATCCGGCAACCTTCTCTTCGTCCACAACGGCTATATCGAACAATTTCGCCAAACTCTCTATCGCCCCATTCGCGATCGCCTCTCCGATCGGGCCTATCAATCCATCCACGGACTCACGGATTCCGAACATATTTTTGCGCTATTTCTCGATGCATTCTCAGTCACCGCTAATCTAACGGATGCATTAACCCATACCCTAAAAGAATTGGTGCAATTAAGCCAAGACTACAACACCCATTTCTCCGCCAATATCATTATTAGCGACGGGCAGCAAATAGTGGCCTCCCGCTATGCCAGCCGGAGCCTCATTCCCACCCTTTATTGGGTGCAGGAAACCGAGGGATTTTTAATTGCTTCCGAACCTTGCCACGCAGGAGATTGGCAATCCCTAGATGAATTGAGTTTACTAACGATTAACCATGACCGATCGATTACTAACACATCCCTCAGCGCCCTTTGAAAAGCCCCTAGAATCAACGATCGATGCAGAACAACTGCGCCAATGGATCAGACAATCTATGCAAGATTGCCGATCGCTCACCCTGGATTTATTTAAAACCGTTGATCGAGAAACGCTATGTTGCTACGCCCACCCAGACTTTAGCCCGATCGGGTGGCACCTAGGACACATTGGCTACACCGAAGCCCTCTGGAGTTTGGAACATCTCGCTCAACAACCACTCCCCTTTCCAGAATTGCGGCGACTCTATGCCCAGGATGGTTTACCTAAGCGCGATCGGGTGCATTTGCCAGACCTCCCGGACATTCTGGCCTACCTACAAATTATTCGCGATCGAGTATTCGATTACCTCGACCAAGCGCCTATTGCTGACCAAGCCCGCCTCTGGCACTTCCTGCTGCAACACGAAAGCCAACACTGCGAAACGATCGCCATCATTCTCGCCCTACAAGGCCAAGACTTTCGATCGCGCCCACCATTGACAACCAACTGCACCCCAGCCCCCCAATCGGTGACCGTCCCCGCAGGCAAATTTGCCATGGGACTGGACAGCCCAAGGGCGATCGATAACGAATCACCGCGCCATTGGGTTGATCTGCCGGAATACCGCATCGACGCCTATCCCATAACCCAAGGCCAATATCGCGAATTCATGGCATCCGGCGGATATCAGCGATCGGAATTCTGGCATCCCGAGGGTTGGCAATGGCTGCAAACGCAAGCCCAAATTACCCCGATCGCCCAACCCCGTTACTGGGTAGACGATGCCACCTACGACTGCCATCCCGTCTGCGGTGTTAGTTGGTACGAAGCCGATGCCTATGCCCGATTTGTTGGCAAGCGACTGCCTACGGAAGCGGAATGGGAAAAAGCCGCCAGTTGGGATGGGGTAAACGGAGCCAGCCGATCGTTTCCCTGGGGCGAAGCATGGCCCACGATCGACCCGATCGATCGCGCCAACCACAACCACCAATTCGCCAACACCACCCCCGTCACCCAGTTTCAGGCATCCCAGAGTGCTGCGGGATGTGTCGATTTACTGGGCAATGTGTGGGAATGGACGAGTACTTGGTTTGATAGCTATCACGGCTTTAAACCGTTTCCCTATCGCGGCTATTCCCAACCCTATTTTGACCAAGCTCACCGAGTGCTCAAGGGGGGCAGTTGGGCAACCCGATCGTGGGCCATGCGCAATTCCTTTCGCAATTGGTACCACCCCTGGGTTCGAGAAATCTTTGCAGGGTTCCGCTGTGTCGTCGATCGTTAACGCCCGATCTCGCTGCCCTCACTGAAATTCACCAATCATTTTGTAATCCTAGAATCCTATTAGACGTGTTGGGAAATAATGGATAATGTGAAGCAGTAGCCCAGAGCCTTCTCATGCTGAATCT
>NZ_JBLZFX010000113.1:0-19236 GCF_050753345.1 Alkalinema pantanalense CENA528
GTCGCATTCGGGGCTATTTATCCACCTTGCGCAAGCAGAATATCAATCTTTTAGACGCTCTCGTTGGATTGTTCTCGGGCAATCCTGTGTCGCTTAAACCACAGCCTGAGTAGTTACAAGTCAAGAACCTAATACTAGCAATTTCAATCAGTAGCAATCTCAATTAGTTCAATCATACTGAGTAAAGTTGAAATTTTCGGAGGCAACCTTACCCGCTCTACCTGGCGATCGAGAAAGCAATAAAATAGTCCACTTGGATAGCTTGATATATAGGCTTAAGTTGATAAATATTCTTTTATCTATAGTCAAAAATCATGGTCAACTACTCAGGAATAGGCAACGTTACCACAAAAATAGTCTGGACTCCTTGTACTGTCTCGAGTTTTAAGGTGCCATTATGTTGCCTGACAATGATTTCATAGGCCATCGAGAGTCCTAGGCCAGTTCCCTCACCTGTAGGCTTAGTCGTAAAGAACGGCTCAAAAATTTTACTTTGGTACTCTGGCTGAATTCCAATTCCATTGTCTTGAATACAAATCTGTACATTGCTTCCTAACTGTCGAGTGGACACCGATAGCATAGGAATAAACTCTTTTCCTTCAAGTTTTTGTTTACTTTGCATAGCATCAAATGCATTGTCAATCAGATTGATAAATGCACGACACAGTTCGTTAGACAACAGCTGTAACTGCCCAATATTAGCGTCATAATCGCGGTGAATAGTGACATTAAATCCTTGGTGCTGAACTCGTTTGCTGTGGTAGGTCAGATCGATAGCTTCATCTAATAAACCATTCAGATCTGTCAATTGAGGCAAACTGTTTTCCATCCGCGCATGCTGCATCATGCTGCTAATAATCTGCTCAGCCCGCTGACCATGGAGATAAATCGTTCCTGAGTTGGTTTTGAGATCTGTAATCAGATCCTGAATGACCGATCGCGTTTCTGGCTTCAGTTGTGAGACTTGGGTGTCTATGGCTTCCAGCAGATCATCTAAAAGCTCGATCGAGCCCTCAGCATAGTTATTGACAAAATTCAGAGGGTTGCGAAGTTCGTGGGCAATTCCAGCGGTAAGCGTGCCTAAAGCCGCTAATTTCTCGTGGACAATCATTTGTTTTTGAGCAGTTTTCAAATCCTCTAAAGCCTGTTGCAGGGCAGCTTCAGCAGTTTTTCGATGCTCGATCTCCTCGGCAAGTTGAATATTTTGAGCTCTAAGGGTGTGGGTCAGGTTTTGAATTCGCAGATGGGTTTTGACTCGGGCGATGACTTCTTCTTTCTGGAACGGCTTGGTAATGTAATCCACCCCCCCCAATTCTAAAGCCCTCACTTTGTCGCTGGTATCATTTAATGCGCTTAAAAAGATAATGGGAATCTCCTGAGTGCGAGGATCCGCCTTTAAGCGCTGGCAGGTCTCATACCCATTCAATCCCGGCATCATGATATCTAACAAAATCAAATCAGGTGGATCCAGTTGTGCAGCATCTAGGGCGTGGGATCCATTCAGAACTTTCCGGGATTTATAGCCCTCACTGCTTAGCATCTCTGACAACAGTCGGACATTATCCACTTTGTCATCAACGATTAGGATGTTGGCTCGATCAACCATCGTTTTTCTCTGAGCGATGAGGAGGAATATACAGTTAGATTAACCCATCACTTACCGTCAGGCTGAACCAGCGTTCAAGCAAGATTGTTAAGATGAAGGGATAGATGAGATTTTATGGGCTGAGCAACCAGTCATTTGGGTAGCCTTCGATCGACCGTTGTACGATTGCACCTCATTCTCTATGTATCTGCACCCTCTCCCCAGTGTATCAGTCGATTGCTAGAGAATATCAAGGTGTCACTTTTTAAGAAAGGCGCGATCGGGCAGAGGAATTGAGAATTCTTCCGTCCCATTCCCCTCATTACACTCGTACTGATCCCCCATCAGGAATCGTGAAGCGAGATCGGAGGAATCGCTACAATAGTCATGGCATCGTCTTAGAGGCTAGCCTATGACTCAAGCCGCTAATCTAACAACCTCGCAAAATTATCTAACCTTGGAAGACTATCTGACCTATGACGAGGGAACTGAGATTCGGTATGAATTAGTGAACGGGGAACTGGTGGAAATGCCTTCAGAGAGCGACCTCAATGGGCTAATTGTCGTGATTCTGATGTTTGCCCTTAGCCGCTTTGTGCCTCCCGATCGCTTCCGAGTCAAAACTGAAATCGCGGTGAGTGGTTATCGAGCAACAGCGCGAATTCCTGATTTGATGGTGCTGACGGAAGACGCAGCAATGGCACTCCAAGGGGCAGCAAGAAGCATTTTACTGCCAGATATGCCGCCTCCAGCGCTAGTAGTGGAGGTGGTGTCTCCGGGAGTTGAAAATGAGCAGCGGGATTATCGTTATAAGCGATCGGAATATGCAGCACGAGGAATCCAGGAATACTGGGTGGTCGATCCAACGGCAGCGCAGGTGATGGTGCTGATGTGGGTAGCCGGATTGTATGAAGAGGCAGTGTTTAAGGGAGATCAGCGGATTGTTTCAGCCCTCTTTCCAGAGTTTCAACTGACCGCCGCACAGGTGTTACAGGCAAAACTGGATTAGTTGAGTCATGATTCTACAAGGGGGGCGATCGTGCAAACTTAAGTATCACTGGAAAATGGGTTTGGATTAAGTGTTTGACCTGAAGCTAACTCATCAGCAAAGCGTGTATTCAGACGCATAAAGTATAAATTCCAATCGACTTGTCCACTAAATCGATAGAAGTGTAACATTGCTTCTTCAAAAGCCTGCCTCGCTAACTCACGCCCTTTTTTCGGTTCTATTTCACTAATATGAAGCAGAGCTAATGTCTCAAACCCACAAGATGCAGCTACTAATGCATCTTGCATAGGGATAGGAAAGGCTAAACCGGGACTGCCTTCTACTAATTGCGCTCCTTGCAAAAGCACTTTGGTCTGTTCTAGGAATTCATCGCATTGTCTCAGTAATAGACTTACTTGAGCTGGTTCATAGTGGAGCAATGTCCTCGCTCTCTTGACATTTGATCCAGTGCCTCCTGAAAGCTCTTGCCGAGCATCGATGATACAAAATGCATACTTTGCTAGTTCAGCTAATTCAGCTTGTGCCGCATGTAAGCCTAACTTTGTCAACACAAGTTGTGAGTTTGATTCGTCTTTCCAGTGGGTAATTGCTCTTTCTAAAAGCTTTCGCCCAATTTCTAGATCACCCGCTTTGATGAACGTACTAGACATCCAATCTGATGTTGCTTCAATCGGATAATCTGGATCGCTATGTTCCATGTGCCAATTACGCTGCTCCAGCATCACACGGGCGTTATGACGATACCAATACTTTGCTTCGTCCCATCTCTCAAGTGCCCAACAAGTATCAGCTAAATCAAGATTTAATCTAAGGTCGAAATAGTAAGGCATATCACCTTCTCGCAGGGCAACTTCTGCCTCAGCTGCATCGGCAACTTGAGCCTCAATGCCATACTGGTAGATGGTTTGTAAGATTTCTTTTAATTCTCCATTCATGCGTTAATGTTTAATCATTTCTTGAAAACTTTTAGAATTGATACTTCACGTCCATGTCTGATCAGGGCCGCTACTTGTTTATACAGTTTGCTCAACTTTGCCCAATCAGGCGTAACAATAATGACTGGTGCATCTACCAGTTTACTTTGCAAAAACTTTCTCATACCTGCTATATCACTTTCCAAATTTAATTTCTTTAGTACTCTTCGCAATCGTTCTCTGCCAGCTCGCGCATTAGGATGTTGACTATTTAGGAAACCATCGATCGCATTGGCTGTCCAACCTTTTCCAGTTTGCGTGCCTGCTGCTCTACTGCCAAGCTCAGGTACATGAGGAGAACCTTCTGAAACAAATTTCATTTCGAAGTGATAAACATTAATCTTTCCCGTAGTATTATCGTAAACAATTCCAATCCGATCTACTCCCCATCCTGAACCACCTCTATATTGACCAGGAATGACAAAGTCCATTTTTGGTAGACCATCGGATCCTTTTAGTAGAGCCTTCTCCACGTAAACCTCAAATTCTCCTCCTGTGAGAATAATAGGTTGTTTAGGAGGAGTTGTAACTCCTCCTGGACTTCCCCCACCAGCCCGTTGTATTAACATTGGACTCACAGTAGTTGGTGTAGTCTCAGGTGTATCTGGGCCAAGGTCAATTTGATGGCGTGTAGCACTACCTCCGATCTGATAATCCGGTTCATCATTTGCCAATTCATGGAGCCCAATCGCTACACCTGCACCTGCTGCCGTCATTCCTATCTCTTTCGCTGCCTCACGTCCGGCTTTTTTACTGGCCTCCTCTGCTATTTGTTCCATGAGTTCTCGCTCTGCCACCTTAAGAGCAGAGCGAGCTCCAACCTTTGCACCTGTTGTTCCAACTTTTCCTGCACCATAGACATCTAAGAAAACAGACACTGTTTGGATAATCGCATCTAACAGTTGGGCACTAACTTGTCCCTCAGCGATTAATGCTAAATCCTCCTTAACCTCAGCATCAGCAAGGGTTGACAAGTCCAGATATTTTTCCCAACTCATACCAGCCTGGGTAGCACCAATTCCTACACCAAAACCAATAAGGAAAACAGCGCTGGCACCACCCGTAAAAGGGGCAGCAATCAACGCCGCCGCTGCCACAAGGCTCAAACCCAAATCAGCCCAGAATGCACGCGCCTCATGACCTTTGATATCATCTTTAGCAATATCCTGGTAAAAAGGCTGCTCCCAAGGGTAACGAGGAATAAAAATATCTTTGGGAGAACCGTTAAAAAGTTGAGACTGGATGAGCATTAAGTCATAATATTCAATGTCTTCTGTGCGAATTTTCTCGTCAGATTCGTCAAGCTTCTCTCTTGTTATTTGCATTACTTCAGCGACAGTTGCCTGTGCCTTAGTTGCATCACCAGCCTGAACTAATGCCTCCAGTTTATTTTGCTGAATTAGAATATAGATTGAAGGATAAAGGCTAGCAAAGGAAGAAATAATGGCATCAACACGATCGTATTGATTTTTAGCTTCTTCCCAAGTTGGCCATGGTGGAGATTCGTTTCCCTCAGGAGGGCGCTCTGGTTGTGCCTCAGGGTTAAATTTAGCTGCAACTTGATATGGAGTCCCTGTCTCTATTTCATATTCGGTATTGTAGCCAACGTAAATCTGGCGAAGTTGATCTAAGATATTCTTAAGCTGAAGGATATTCGGAGCAACCGATCGAACTGCCTCTAGGTAACCAGGTGTCTCTGCAATGGTCTTTCCAGTAGCTTCTAGGTCGATTCCATAGCGTTCAGCCTCGGTTAATAATGCTTTCCTATTTTCAGCAATATATGTTCTAGCTAAATCTAGAACATCCCACTTAAAAGCATATTTCTGGGGTTGGAGGTATTCACTCAGTTGATCACTCTCCCAAAGTGACTTTTTCCAAAAGTCTCGGTTTTCCTCGGCAATCACGGAGATGTTTGGTTCAAAACTGATCCAGATCTGGGCAATTGCGCCCTCCTCCTCGTCAGTAACAACTCCATCAATCATTTCTTGCACAAATCTCATGCGTAGCCAAGCTGGGATTGTTACCAACTTTTCACTGGCAGCAGTAGTTATCTCATAGGCAACATCATCTCGATCGCTACTCGAAAGTTTGTTTAATACTTCACTTGCCAAAAGACTTTGAGAGGGTAGCCGATCCGCTAAATCCTTCCCAAGTTCCTCTTCGTTTAAGTTGCCAATCCAGTTTGTATGCTCATCAATGAGTTGATCTGCTGTGACTGATTGTGGTGCATCCTGACGCTGAATGGAACTCCAACTAACAGGATTCATCAACGGCACTAGACTATTCCTATCATCACCCACGAAAGACAACTGAGCTTGAAATTTCCCAGTTTGTTGCATTACATGGGTCAACTCATGGGCTATCAATTGCTGACCTGCTTTGGACGCGGGATGATACTTGCTAGCAGCAAAATAAATATCCTGACGATGGGTAAACGCTTGAGCATTGATTGCTCGATTCATTTGTGCCGCTTCACCATCCGTATGCACTCGCACCTGGCTGAAGTCTGCACCAAAGCGCGGTTCCATGAACGATCGAGTTTCCTCTGGCAGTGGTTGCCCCTTTCCCTGACTTGCTCGTAACCGTTCCTCTAACTCCGAAGTAACCTCAGGAGCCTGCCCAGACGCTTCCTTTGCCTGAATTTTTCCTTGTTTCTTGTCTTCGTCTTCCTCTTTCAGTTCTTGCTTTTGCAGAGGGAATGGATGGGCTACAAATGGCAGATTTGAGCGAACCCAGGGTCCTCTTGCTGCGGCATCTGGAGCCGGCATCCGCATTACCCGATCGGCCACCCGATCGGCCTCCTGCTCATACGGGTCATTCGGAGCACCGATCGTCAGCTTAGGTTGAATCCAGTTATGCAAAACCGGAGCTGTAACCGTATCCGAATCTTTTCGTCGATCGCCCGTCAGTTTCCGCCGCTGACAATCCTCACATTCCCCCGTTAAGCCCGCCGCATTGCCGCATTCACATTTGCGCTGCAATAACCCCGACTGATCCACATTGAGCGTGGGTTGTGGAGTCAGTTTCGTTGTGGTTTGGGTTTTCTGGGTCATCCGCCTAACCCTCCATAGATCGATCGGGCAACCTCCGTTCCAATTCCCTCCGTCTTCGCCCCTACTGTCATATTAAACGATCCGCCATCAATCTGATCCGCTTGCCCACCTTGCATCAATGTTGGCGGAATTCCTTGTTCTGTCAGCAGTCGCGTTAACTCCTGTTGAATGGCAGCATACATACGATCGCGATTCCCAGGGGGAAATCCATGGAGTACAAGTTGATCGATATGAATATGAATATGACCTGATTGCATTAGATCCAACCTCCTATTTCAGTTTCCGTTAGCGTTTTTTCGAGCTTAATATATTCACTACGAGTTGCTTGTAGCAAATGTTCCATGCACACCGAGTCACCCGCATCCGCTGCAAGAAACGCCGCATTTAAGGCAATATTACGAATATTACCGCCAGCAATATTGAGTTGCGCCAGCTTATCAAAATTTAATTGCTCTGTGGGAAGCTTAGCTGGAAAAATGCGTTGCCAAATTTCTCGTCGTTGCGCCCAATCGGGAAAGGGAAACTGCACCACAAAGCGAATCCGGCGCAGAAATGCCGTATCGATCGCACTACGAAGGTTCGTCGTCAGAATCGCTAAACCACGATAGGCTTCCATCCGTTGCAGCAAATAACTGACCTCGATATTGGCATAGCGATCGTGGGAATCCTTGACCTCACTGCGTTTGCCAAATAGTGCATCTGCTTCGTCAAATAACAAAATTGCACCACCCGTCTCCGCTGCTTCAAAGACCCGCCGCAAGTTCTTCTCAGTTTCGCCAATGTATTTACTCACCACTTGGCTTAAATCAATCCGATAGAGATCTAACCGCAATTCATAGGCCAGCACCTCAGCAGCCATCGTTTTTCCCGTTCCGCTCGTCCCTGCAAACAGCGCACTAATTCCAAGCCCGTTAGCGCCCCGCACTGCAAATCCCCAAGTTTCATACACTTGCGTACGTTGGCGAACTTGAGCAACAATTTCTCTCAGCGTTTGCCGCTGCAATTCCGGTAGAACGAGATCATCCCAACCCGCGATCGTGGGAATCCGTTGAGCTAGATCATCCAATCGAGTTCTTGCCTGGACTCGGCAGGTATCCCACAGAGTATTAAATAACTCTTCTGATTTTAAATCAGATGGTGGAATGCCGACTGTTTGTAGATTGTTTTTTTTGTATTTAATTTGAGTCTCATTTAAGATAGTTTGAATGTTGATTGATGAGAGATTAAACTGTGCAACTAAGCGATCGATAGAATGTCTCCAATGAGTAGCTTTAGTTCCTAATACCTGTTGCCAAATTTGATGTTGTTCTATAGAGGTTAGTTTAGGTAAATCTAATCTAATGGTTGATCGTTGATTTAATACTAAAGGTTCTCTTCCTGCAACAATCACCATGCCGCGCAACTGTTCCACAAATCGTTGGAGTTGGGGTAAGCGATCGGGCGTGGCTGAGTCATAATCCACTAGTAGGGCACTCTGACTCAACAGCGCTTCCCGTTCCCATAAAGTGACCAACGCCTCTCGTTCTGCCATTATCGTTGGAAAATCCGCTGCTCGTAAGTATCCTAATTGCACGCCCAAGGTTGCACAGGCCATTGTGGCGATCGCGGTCTGTGCCTCCATTCCATTCCCACAGAGTTGAATCACAGGGGACATTCCAGGCTGTGACCACACTTCCACAATGTTTTCTACCAAACGCTGTTGCGACGGTGGTAAATCCGCCGGTTGCCAACAGGATTCGACTAGCCCCCGCAGGCGATCGTCAAAATAGGACACCCCCTGCAAGTAATGCAATATCCGCTCATCCACCGTCAATCGACTTTGGGTCAAACTATCACCCTTCGCCACTTCAATCAAGCGCCAACGCCGCAGTGGACGCACCGGAGTCAATGCACTCCAATGGGGCTCAGAGAATGCAGCCAAGGCCAAACTCAATGTTGGATACGTCAACTGTGGGTTACCCTGCACTTTGGCACACAGTTGAGCAATTTCCGCACTCATTTCACAGCCCACACAAAGCATCAGTAAGTCTTGCTCAAATTCCGTTAAATCAAAGATCCGGCTTAAAACGACTAAGGCCGGAGGATGGGAGGAAGATTGCGCGATCGTCGCTAATTCGGCCCAGGTTGGCGCAGCAGTAACCGATACAGGCCCCGAGGAGTTACGTTGTACCAAGCAGGACTGAAGAGCCGATTGAATTCTGACAAGAGCCGCCGCAAGATAGCGCTGGTTAACAGACTGCCAATGGGACATTGCTTCCGCAGAGGTGACTGAATTCATATGGCTCACCCCGAAATACTGCGCGTCAAGACTAAACTCTGGGGCGCATCAAACGTAAATCCTGTCTTACTTAAATTTGTGACGGTAAACGCATAGGTTCCGGGGGTACCGATCGTTTGGAATCTAGCAATACCCCGATCGCTGCCACTAGTAGCAGTGATTGCATTATCGACTAGTTGACTACCATCAGGAAGCGTCCAAACCCCAGAAACTAGCACTCCAGAACTTTCTACGCCCGTTTCGGTCAAAATCCTAACCGCTGCGACAACGGTTAATACATCTTGATCGCGATTGATATTCAAATTCAAATCAACAATTCTAAGGCAGTCATTAACACAATTTAACCTAACACTAGGTTGAATATATTGATTAAAGGTTACACTATCGGGATTATCATCGATTTCTAAAGGACTGGCAGCACCATCTACCCGTAACCGAGCTAAATATTGGCCTGCTTTAACATTCGGAAAGGTAAAACTGAGTTGATTACTATCAGCCTCTCGCGGAGTAAGATTCGCTGAGTATCCTGTTGAGCCACCCAGCTCATTTAAAAATAACGTTACCTGTTGATTTTTACGCACGATCGGAAGCACCTGAACAATCACAGTGACAGTTCCCGATCGAATACCTTCGGAAGCAGAAATTTGTAGAATCTTTGGCGCTAGGACAAATGGCATCAGGTTGGATTCAAACCCCCGGTGTAACCCCGAATCAGGGCCAAAATCGAGAAGTTGCTGAATCTGAAGAGTGTTAATTCCCGCTGATAAATTGCTAGGTACCGTCACTTGAACTTCTTGGTCGTTAAGGCGATCGGGGGCGACGGCAACCGTCCCAAAATTCACAGTCACTTGCTGGCTACGGAGATTGCGACCTTCAAGAATCAGTTGACTACCTGGGGTCGCAATTTGTGGCTTGACCGCAGCAATGACGGGTTGCTCGAAGGGTAAAATATGTAACCGTCGCTCCCGTACGGGCAGGGCAGATTTGGTTGATTTTTGACTGTCAATCAGAACAACAGACGCTTGATAAACCACCGTGGGCCGATACTGGGTTTGAATGGCTGACCATAGCTTAGAGACTTCTTCGGTACTCATGGGCTGGGCGGACAGTTTAATTTGTTCCAGTTGCTCCGCGAGGTCAGAGGTGGCTAGGGCACGGGCAGCAGGTTCACTACTGGATGCCAGGTTCCTCAAGGCCGATCGAATCACGTCACGACTAAGCACAGGCATTTCATGCAGCAGTTGCATGGCGTGGCCTAATAGAATTTCTGCATGGAATGCATCTTTAGTGTACGCAGTGATTAAATAGTGTAAATCTAGCGCTAACGGAGGATTGCTGATGCGATCTCCGCTACTGTTACGGGAAGGAAGACCCACGTTGCGCCAACTGGGATTAGGATTGGTTTGATAGAGAAATAAATTCAATCGATCGACGGTTTGTCCATTGGTTGCGCCCCCGCCTTCCGGATCGGGCGAAAGTACCGTAATCGTGGGCATTCCACCTAGAATGCTAGGAATGCCTTGCCGAATCAGGCCATTTTCCAAAAGACTTTTAATGACTGCGGTGACTGCACCGATCGCAAGGGCATTACTCATCCGCCACCTCCATTACGATGGTTGAGATAGTCCTGTAGAGATTGTTTGGGAGGATTCGCGGCAGGACGGGATCGAGCAGGCGGAGAGGCTTGGGGGATGGCACGAATATCAATGCGGCCAATGGTAATGTGAATCGTCGGGGCAGAGGATTCTAAGGCCGATTCTGGTGGATTCATTCCAGCCTGTCGCCCAGCCGAAGAGGGAGAATTTGGCATTGCCTCTGGTGGAGGAGCTACGGCAACTTTAGGGACTAAGGTTGGAATAACTGGAATAGGTACAATAGGCTGAGAAATGGGCAAAGATTGAGAAGAAATCAACTGATCAGAATTCGATCGAGGATTAGATGAATGATTTGACTTAGCATTTAATTGAGTATGTGATTGAGCGTTCAATCGAGTATCAGTTTGACCATTGATCTCAGCATGGACGATCAGTGGAGTCGGATATGTTTGAGAATTCTCCCGTTGATTAGAGGAATCGTTCGATCGTCTAGGAGAAACTTGCGTTAAGGATTGCACGAGCGGTTCCGCACGACTCGAAGACGCATCCGAAGCAGGCACGATCGACGATTCACGATTGACAGGATTCTGGATGGTAGCGGAGGAGGATAGGGGTTGGGCGATTGGATCAGACAGTGGGGGGTTAGAGGGTACAAAGTTCGAAGATATGACGGGTTCGATCGTCGATGGAGGTAGAACAGTCGATAGAGGAACCGTTAGTGATTCACTGAAGACCGATCTAGCATCTAATCTAGATTCTGCTTTTGTGGATTCTCCGACGGTGGGCAAAGGGTGAACTATTGAGGCATCTCCGATCGTCATGGATGGTTGGGGAACAGTCTCTGCACCGATTCCGGCATCGATCGTTACAGGTGACACCGTAGAATTGGAACCCGTTTCTGAGAATCGTTGAATAGTAGGTAGAGAAGCTTTTATTGTCTCTAGATTGATTGTCTCTGTAGGAGATACATCATTATTGGTAAAAGATAGTGGATGACTAGCGGAGTTAATAACAGGAATATCAGATAAGTTACTAGATGAATGACTGGCTATGTCAGTAGATATAGGATTGAACGAATTAGAAGATTGATGATTAAGGGGAGGATTTACAAAATTACTTTCCGATGAATTCGTTAATTGATCCGTTAGATAATTGGAAGCGCTGCTAGGAAGAGTAGAGGGTTGCACAGCGGGTACAAGAGGCGCGTCTAGAGGCGTTTCTGACGAAGATTGTCTCGATATTGGGCTAGAGGATTGACTCAACGGATTGGGAGTTAAAGCGGTGGAATGTTCGCTGAAACTTTCCATCGCCTCAGTCGGTTGGACAAACCCAGAATTCTGCATTGATCGAGATGGCTCACTTGGCTGCGAGGACTCGATTTGCTGAGCAGGTTCAGAGGAAAAATTAGATGGGGGACGAAGGGAGTCAGCATTGATGGTGTGGGTGGGCACGATCGAGTCTGTAAATGTAGATGCAGGATGAAGCGGCGTAGGGGAGGAAATTGGAGCGATCGGAGGTGCTTGCTGAGGGGTGACTCGATCGACCCCCACAGGTTCCATCCCAGTCGTTTCCATCCCAGTCGTTTCCATCCCAGTCATTCCTTCTACAGGAACAGGTGCCGCTGATATTGCAGAACTAAAAGTTTCAACCTTCGCGGTTTCGCTACTAGACGGAACTGAAGGCATTGCCTGCGATCGCTCGTCTAGGGTTTGAGTCGTGGGCGGTGTTGTCCAGCGGGGTAGATGGGCGATCGGTAACGTGGGTGCAGTTGGATCGACCAACGCCGATCGTGACACCGATCGTGAAAAGTCCTGCCCCCCTTCCAGCAGAGTCTCCCCAGGGGATAACGGTAATGATGGAGATGTCAACGGAAATGTGGATGGAGACGATAGTGGATCAGTAGCAGTAGCGGTAGCGTAATCAGAAGAAGAATTAGCAGAATGATCGGTAACAGCAGGATTATCGGTACCAGCAGTGATCACCGTAGCAGTAGTAAACGGAGGGGCAAACATCGAATCAATCCGAGGCTGCACCAGCGGAGTCCGATCTAAGGTACGGGCTGCTAGTTGGGTCATTAGATCCGTCATTTACGTGACTAGCTCCAGATAAAATTGCCGTCGCGTTGCACTCATGGTCAAAATATCACCCTCTCGCCAACCATAGGCACGGGCCAAGAGATGCACCTCCCGTAACAATCGTTTGGCCTGCACCGTTAACTCCGTCCAGAAAAATGACACAATATCAAACAACACCTGCCACGTATGGCCACAGTTGGGGCACACCAAATCGAGTAACAGTTCCGCTTGGGGATCAACCGTGGTCATATGCTGGGATAATCGCATCAATACCGAGGGCGGCAACTGTTGCGCTTCGATCGTCTGTCCCGATTGCGTTATCCGATGTAGACAGCGTTGGGTTAACTGCTGCGCCGCGATCGCCACCTCCCGACAGCCCACCACCGCCGCCAAATCCCGACTCGTCGGCAAACTAAATTGAATCTCAAATCCGTCTAGCGTGACCGATTGTGTTACAGAACTAATGGCCTCCGGTTCCGCAAGCTGGAGATCTGGGACTTGTAGACTAAATTCCAACGCCTCACCGCAATGGGGACAGGTCGCAAAGCTCTCCAACTGCGAACCCAGCAAGCTCTGGCGCAGTTGAAGTAAATAGGCATCCCGTTGACCGATCGTGAGTTGTGTCAAGTCCTCCCCCGTTTTTTCAGGCAAGGCAAAGGCAAGCAACGTCATCGCTCGATCGAGGGGATGCTGAAATTGACCGATTTCCCAAATTTGCAGAATATCCTGGGCAGAAAGCGCACGCATGGGACTATTACTTCAGGTTAGGCGGGTTCCAGGAAGCTAGGCTCAGTGGGTTCTGTTACGTCATAATCGCGCTCCCAACCTTCATTTTGCAATTGAATACTCTGAATGGCGACAGCGTTGGCATTGGCATCCAGTTCCGGTTGAGCCGTAAATTCCGAGACCCAACAGCGAAAGACCTTGTAGGCGATCGCGAGTTGCCCTGCTTCGTTATACATTTCAATAATGATGTCTTTGCGAAAATCCTTCAGGGACACTTCCGCCCCCAACCCTGACCCATAATTCCAGACTTTATTGGCCCATTGTTCAAAGTCTTTATCATGGGTCACACCGCGCTCCAGCATGATGGGCTCATATTTCGATTGGCCGGGAGAGTGGCGTGGACTGCTGGGATCGCCGCCTGCGCGATGGGTAACTACTTCGGTGGTTCGTTTCAGCGCCCCAACTTTACTGATGCCCGCAACATATCGCCCGTCCCATTTCACCCGAAATTTAAAATTCTTGTAGGGATCAAAGCGTTGAGCATTGACACTAAACTGAGCCATGCGTTTCTCCTCGTGTAAATCAATTATTGTCGTGAATGCTAATCGATCTAGTCACAAAATAGCTGCTTATCCTAATCCTAGCGGACTCGATCGGGGTTCTGGCTATTTACGCTCTAAGTCATTATTAGTGATGGCAAATGGTTAGTAATCGCAAATGGTTAGTGATGGCAAATGGTTAGTAATCGCAAAAGGATGATCCCCCAAACGCCCCTGAAGGCAGGAATTTTCAAACAAATTTGCAAGCATTTGGCTGACTGCACTGTTGTAAGGGAGCGTAGGGAGGATCGGATCTAGCGCGGGTAAGGCTCTCCAGAAACAGCCCCCCTTAGGCTCTTACTAAGTCGCAATTTGACCTGCAATTTGTTGGAATTTGATGATGACAAACTCAGCCGGTTTCAAGGGCGCAAATCCCACCACAATATTCACGATGCCTCGATCGATATCGTTCTGCGTCGTGGTTTCTTTGTCGCACTTGACGAAGTAGGCTTCCTTGGGGGTGGAACCTTGGAACGCACCTTGGCGGAACAGGGTGTTGAGAAAGGCACCAATATTCAGCCGAATCTGTGCCCAGAGCGGCTCATCATTCGGTTCAAATACGACCCATTGCGTCCCCCGATAGAGACTTTCTTCTAGGAAGAGTGCCGTGCGACGAACCGGAATGTATTTCCATTCCGAGGCGAGGCGATCGTCTCCGTCTGTCGTTCGCGAGCCCCAGACGACATTGCCATAGGCTGTGAAGTTGCGCAGACAATTGACGCCCAAAGGATTCAGTTGGCCGTTTTCGCCATCCGTCAAATTCACAGACAGCCCCCGCACCCCTGTCATTCCGGCCTCCGTACCCGCAGGAGCCTTCCAGACGCCTCTCTGGGCATCCGTTCGCGCAAAAATGCCCGCAATCACCCCGCAAGGCACAAAGGTATCCAGGCGGTTCTCTTTGAGGGGATCGGCCAGCTTGACCCGTGGGAAGAAAAGGGCGGCATTTTTCTTAAATCCCCCGATCGGTTCAAGAATCGAGGTTAACCCCTTCAATGCTTTGTCCTTGGTATCCCAATCCATTGGTGGATCGGCAATTAACATAGCACGGCGATCGCTACAGTATTTAGCAGCAACGCCCAGCACCGTCGGTGAGACATCCAAGGAGCGATTAACCGGGGGAATGCAAAGAAGATTGAATAAATCCGCTTTTTCCAAGGCATACATCCCCGTCTTGTCCCCTTGGCTACCGAGGTAGAAACTCTCATCCGTCGGCGTGTCGCCATCGGCCCCCTTATCGGGATCAACAGGCGCGATCGGCGTTGTGGTTACTTCAGGCCGACCGGACGGTAAGGAACTCTTTTCATCCCAATCTAAAAAGGTGGATTGGAGTTTCAGGACATCCGCCACATAGCGGGTTGCAGTGGCATCAATATCGAGGTTCCGAATCGTCTCGCGGGCTTTAACTTCACCATCTTCAACATATTCAACAAATAAATTGAACTGTCCAGGTTTACCCGTATCATGATCAACACTCACTCGTAGATTATTGCCCCAACTGCCTTCTCCCTTCGCTTTCAGCACAAGATTTTCAACAATATCTTCCCCAGCACGATTCTTAGTTTTGTGGGGGAGTTGAATCTTAGCGACCTTGGCTGCATCTGCCCCGCCCGCCAACGGCACATCCTGCGATGTCACATCCAAACGGCTGCCTAGCTTACTCCCAGGTTTAACCCGCACGGGTTTATCAGCCAGTCTTGCAGAAACTTCGTCAAATTTGATATTGCTAACCGTATCGGTTTCTGAACCTTTTTTAATCAACAAATTGAAATGCTGATCGTCGGAAACGCTATCGTGATTGACTGCGAGGGCGTAATCATTACCACTTTGCCCCACCTCCGCCGCTTCTAGTTCAAGGTCATCATTGCCCGCTTTTAAGGTTGCTTTAGCTTTTAATCCAGGATTGGCAAGGCGTACTATTAGAGCATCCACGCCGCCATTAAGGAAAAATTGCTGCACCGCATAACTCATGGTGCTATCGTAGGTTAATCCCCCAAATAATCGCTCAAAATCGCCAAAATTTTGAATTCGGACGGGATCATTCGTGGGGCCTTTAAAGGTAAATCCAAGAAAGGCCGTAATCGAAGTGGCAACTCCGGTAATAGTGCGCACACCACTGGGAATTTCCTCAATGTAAACGCCAGGATAGGTGGGGGTAACAGGCATAGAAGCGTTCTCTCCTTAGCGGATAAAGCTGTACCAATCAAAATGTCGCAAAAAGATTTCGATCGTTCGGGAATTCGAGGGTCTCTGTATCTATATTGTCTATAGTCAGTCCTGCTTTACAAGCCTAGTCCTGCTTTACAAGTCTAGTCCTGCTTTACAAGCCTAGTCTTGATCTGTAGCTCAGTCCCGTAGCTCAGTCCTCATTGAGCCAAAATTGCCTAATTAATGATCATTATGATGGGAAGCAATTTAGACTCATGACTTACCTTGAATCCTAATTGACGATTGATAAATCCTCTATTAAAGTTCAGAGCTTTTTACTTGTTTTAAATTAACTTAATGAGAACAGTGACCTGAGATGCAGACCTGAGAGTTACCGTATCACTTCTTAAAAAAATTATCCGTTAAATTTCAGCGATCGTAGAACCGATCGTAGAACCGATCGATTCCAAGATCGTGGCATCGATCGTCCATATCCGCGTCTAGAAGGTACCCAAATGAGTGATGGCCCTGACCCCAACCAACTTCATCCCATTGCAGCCCATCCCAGAGTCTGCTTCATTAAAAATTGTCTGACCGTTTCTAACATTATCGTGGGGGATTATTCCTACTATGATGATCCCAGCGATCCCGAAGGCTTTGAACGCAATGTTTTGTATAACTATGGTGTAGATCAGTTAATTATTGGTAAATTTTGCGCGATCGCGACGGGCGTGAAATTTATTATGAATGGGGCTAACCATAAACTAGACAGCATTTCTACCTATCCATTTCCCATTTTTGGCCAAGGCTGGGAAGCCTACTTGGAGCAAATATTAGACCTTCCCAGTCGGGGCGATACGGTCATTGGGAATGATGTTTGGATTGGCTATGAGGCGGTGATTATGCCGGGAGTCCAGATTGGAGACGGCGCGATCGTCGCGGCTAAATCCGTCGTCACCAAAAACGTCCCCCCCTACACGATCGTAGGAGGCAATCCCGCCCGCCCAATTCGCCAGCGGTTTAGTGATGCAGAGGTTGAAAAACTACTGGAAATTCGTTGGTGGGACTGGGACATTCAAACCATTACCCAAGCGCTGCCCCTCCTGATGTCCCGACAAATTGACGCACTTTATACGATCGCCCAAACTCAGCAACCTTCTCCATAATATTGCTGTACCGTAAACTCTGTGGTGTAATAGCGGGATTGATAAGTACGGTTTGTAGGCAGTGGGTGTGCAGTGGGTATGACGATCGGACTTTGGATTTTTGGGGATCAGCTTTCGCCGCACCATGCAGCCCTAACCGCGCTCAGTCCCGCTAGCCCGATTATCCTGATCGAATCCTTGGCCCACGTGCGGGTACGGCCCTACCACCAACAGAAGCTCGTGCTGGTGTGGTCTGCCATGCGCCACTTTGCCCAAACGCTGCAACAGCAGGGCTGGCAGGTTACCTATGCCGAAGCGGAGGAGTTTCGATCGCCCTTGCTGGCTTGGATTGAGGCGCAGCAGATTACGGAATTGCGGGTCATGGCTCCGATCGACAAGCCCTTTGCCCAGCAGTTAGCCACCCTAGATTTGCCCTGCCCCATGACGATCGTCCCGAATAATCAATTTCTCTGGAGTGCGGAAGAATTTATACCGTGGGCCAAGTCCCGCAAACGGCTCCTGATGGAGGATTTTTATCGCGCCAGTCGCAAGCGCTTTAATATCCTGATGGACGATGGGGGACAACCGATCGGCGGCAGTTGGAACTTTGATCAGGAAAATCGCAAACCGCCGAAAAAGAACGACCCCACGTTTCAGCCCCCTGCGCCGCTGTGGTTTGAACCCGATGACATCACCCAAACCGTAATGCAAAAGGTGCGCGACCTCGATTTCCCCACCTATGGACAGATCGATCGCTTTGGTTGGGCCGTGACACGATCGCAGGCGCAGCAGGTGTTAGCGCATTTTATCGCCACGCGCTTAGCCACCTTTGGCCCCTACGAAGATGCAATGGTGACGGGGCAGGATACGCTATGGCATTCCCTGTTATCTCCCTATTTGAATTTGGGACTTTTGCACCCGATCGAAGTGGTAGAGGCCGTAGAAGCTGCTTTCCGAGAACGGGCGGATCTACCACTCAATAGCGTGGAAGGCGTGATTCGTCAGGTGATGGGTTGGCGGGAATACATGCGGGGCGTGTATGTCTACAGCGCGGAGAACTATGGGGATAGTAACTGGTTTGGCCATCAACAACCGTTACCCAACTTTTTTTGGAATGCGAGCCAAGCACCGATGAATTGCTTACGGCAATGCCTAGATCAAACCGAGCGATTAGGTTATGCCCACCATATCCAACGCTTGATGGTATTGAACAACTTCGCATTGATTGCTGGAATTTCACCCCAGGAAATTGAGCAATGGTTCCACGCAGCTTACATTGATGCCTACGATTGGGTCATGCAAACCAATGTTATTGGCATGGGGCAATATGCCGATGGGGGAATGCTGGCCTCCAAGCCCTATGCGGCTTCGGCTAATTATATTAACAAGATGAGTGATTATTGTAAGGGGTGTCAGTTCAATCCCAAAGCGCGGATTGGCGAAAAAGCCTGTCCTTTTAATTTTTTGTATTGGGATTTCCTCGATCGTCACCGCGAAAAACTAGCCCAGCAAGGCCGTATGAGTTTTATTTTGGCAAACTTGGATAAGATGCCAGAGGCAGAACTCGAGGAAATCCGCCAGTTAGCTCGAACTTGGCAGCAACATGGGTAGCATTCTGGACAACCTCACGATCATTCCGCAGAATTCCAACGGGTACAGAGGCTCATGACGCTACCCATCGGTAGGGTGAGCAGTTGTTCCCGAATCGCGTTTTCCGTGGCTAGCCAGGGCAAAGGACGGCTCCAGTCCCCCATGGGTGCAAAGCCCCGTTGATGCAGATTTTTAATTGTTGCCAACACATCTCGCCGATCGCCGATGACTAACACCCGCACGGGGCGTCGTTCGGGGTTGGTTTCTCTGCGGGTCAAAATTGCAGCGGAATCCGTCGATCGGCCTTCACTGGCGCGATCGTCAATGTACTCAGTCATATGAGCTTCTCCTAAGTTTTTGGTCTTCCGGTAAGAAAACCAAAAATCTAGCCATCCTGCCTCTTTGCAGCGACGAACAGGAAGGCTTTTGGAGTGCTAAAATCTCCAAAGCCTCTGCGTTGCC
>NZ_JBLZFX010000114.1:0-18810 GCF_050753345.1 Alkalinema pantanalense CENA528
AGGGATTTGCAAAGAAATAATATCCCCTCTTCATTCCCCTACCCTCCTACCCTTTTACTCTCCTACCCCTACCCAATTGGGATTTTATTTATGCGCTGTTCCCTGATCTGATGAAACCTGCCCAGCGCCAAGTATTGATGACGACAATTCAGTACTGGTTAAATCAGAGCCGCTCAAAACTTCTCACTCTAAGCCACATTGCCCCCGTTGCCGCAACAAATGATCACACAGTACTAAGGCCACCATCGCTTCCACCATCGGCACAGCACGGGGCAAGACACAGGGATCATGGCGACCTTTAGCAGACAGCGTCGTTTCTTGGCCGTCTTTACTCACGGTTTGTTGTTCTTTACGAATCGTTGCCGTTGGTTTAAACGCGACCCGCATCACAATATTTTCGCCGTTGGAAATGCCACCTTGGATGCCGCCCGATCGATTGGTCATCGTGCGAATCCGATCGCCCTCCATATAAAACGCATCATTGTGTTCACTGCCCGTCATCAGCGTTCCAGCGAACCCAGAGCCAATTTCAAAGCCCTTGCTGGCAGGCAGGGACATAACCGCTTTCGCTAGATCGGCCTCCAACTTGTCAAACACAGGTTCGCCCAAACCCAAGGGCACCCGCCGCGCCACACATTCCACCACGCCCCCTAGGGAATCGCCTTCGTCCCGTGCCTGCTCAATTCGCTCGATCATGCGATCGGCCATTTCCCCATCGGGACAGCGGACAATGTTGCTTTCCACTTGCTCTAGGGTGACGGTGGCATCGTCTACATGGGCTTCCAAGTCTTTAATGCGCTTGACGTACCCAATGATTTCAACTCCGGCTATTTCCTTGAGGATTTTTTTCGCGATCGCCCCCGCAGCGACCCGACCAATGGTTTCCCGGGCCGACGATCGGCCTCCCCCGGCCACCGCTCGAATCCCGTACTTGGCATCATAGGTAGCATCGGCATGGGACGGGCGATACTTCACCTGCATGTCGCCGTAGTCCTGGGAACGGTGGTCTTTGTTGCGAACCAGGATAGCGATCGGGGTTCCTAGGGTTTGGCCATCCAAGACCCCGGAAAGGATTTCGCAGGTGTCTTCTTCCTTGCGGGGCGTGCTGATTTTGCTCTGGCCTGGGCGACGACGATCGAGTTCAAACTGGATTTCTTCTGTGGAAATCTGCACCTTGGGTGGACAGCCATCCACAATGACGCCAACGCCTCCCCCGTGGGATTCTCCAAACGTTGTAATGCGAAACAGATGACCGAATGTGCTACCCATGGCGAATCTTGTTGAGGCTTGTTTTCCGAAGTTTTTGGAGTTTCGATCGTACCTGAAAATGGGTGCCGAATCCGGTAGCTTCCCCGCAGAACTTGTAAAAAGCAATCTCGTTATCGTTGAACAGGCTCCTTGCTCAACTAAACATGGTCGAGGAGAATCTTTCCCATCGCTGTCACTAGCCAAAAACAATTGACTCTAGAGGAGTATCTGACCTATGACAATGTATCGATCGATAATGGTATCGATACCCGCTATGAGCTTGATACCCACTATGAGCCTGTGGATAGGTTGCTAGTCGAAATGGGGAACGAGTCGAAAACCAGAGTCCAGCGACAATTACCAACTCGATGATGAACAGCAGCCTGGGGAGCATGCAAAACGGGGCATTCTAAGATGTGGGATTGTTGCTTCAGAAAAGGCTTAGGGCAGGGTCGGCTTCCTCACCAATATCACCTACCAGTTCAAGCTAGGCACACAATCTAGATCGACCCCATAGATCTCCTGGTAAGTCGCCAGAGATACAGGATAAAACTCCTATACAGTAGAATACCTTGCTTGGATTAAGACTTTAGAATGGGTCGCCTGGGATTCGAACCCAAGACCAATCGGTTAAAAGCCGAGTGCTCTACCGCTGAGCTAGCGACCCGTTTTGGCTTTATGCGCATTCACCGCGCTTGCCTTAGTGATATTAACACAATCTTAGGGGAATTTGGCAAGGGGTTCACCAAAAAAAGTTGCAAATGGGAGAGGACGTGTAATCCCTTCCTATTTCAAGGCCGAAACATTTTCTGGAAAAGCCCCCCTGAGTAAGATAGATATCTCTTACCACCATTTACGTGCCTAATATTTACAGTGGGATTATACAGTGGGATATGCGCCACAGTTTGGGAGCTGAATCTGTTTTTGAGCAGGGCATGCGTCTTTGTAACGCAGGGCTCTACGAAGATGCGATCGTCTATTTTGACCGAGCCATTCACCAACGGCCCGATTGGTATGTCCTTTGGTATGAGCGGGGAAAAGCCTTTATGCATGCTGGCGCTGTTACCGAAGCGATCTCCAGCTTTAAAGAAGTTTTGGCGATTCGGGAAGATTTTGAACCTGCTTGGAACCACTTAGGCAAAACGTTGGCGGCCCAAGGACGTTACGAAGAGGCCATTACTAGCTACGATCGAGCCCTAGCTTTTAACCGTCATAGTTACAAAACCTGGTACAACCGAGGCAATGCACTGATGCGGCTCAATGCGATGGAAGATGCCATCCACAGCTATGAGCAAACGCTCCAACTGCGGCCTGACTATGCCGAAGCTTGGTATAACCGAGCGATCGCCCAGACCCATCTGGGACAACTCGAAGCGGCATTATCAAGCTACGAAAGTGCCCTGAAGTTTCGTCCGCACTTTTCCAATGCCCATTACAACGCGGGTAATCTGTTTCAACGGTTGGGGCTGTATGAGGAGGCGTTGACGAAGTACAACCGGGTGTTGGAAATCAAATCCAACTTGCCTCAGGTTTGGTTTAACCGAGCCAATGTGCTGCGTAAATTGGGGTTCCAAGAAGAAGCTTTAGATAGCTACGATCGGGCACTGGCTTTGGACGCGCAGATGGCTGACGTGTGGTACAACCGTGGCAAAACCCTAGAAGCGCTCTATCAGCCGGAAACAGCGATCGCCAGTTACACCCGTGCCCTAGAACTTTCGCCAACCCTGGTAGAAGGTTGGTATGTTCGAGGCTGCTTGCAGCAACGCTTAGGGAATTTTGAGTTGGCTGTGCAGGATTTTGATCAAGCGATCGCGAACCGTCAGGATTTCAGCGTTGCTTGGACAGCGCGGGGCAATGCCTTACAAAAGTTGGGGCGTTATGATGAGGCAATTGCCAGTTTTGACCAAGCCTTGGCGATTGATTCCCATCTCTCAGAGACTTGGTACCGTCGAGGACGGGCCTTGGATTACTTAAATCGCAATGAAGCCGCGATCGAAAGTTACAACAAAGTGCTAGAACTTGATCCCCAGTGTGACAAAGCATGGTATAGCCGAGGGGTTTCCTTAAGTCATCTCGGTGCTTACCAAGAGGCATTGCTTAATTTTGATCAAGCGCTGAGTATTAATCCACGTTTTGTAGATGCAGAAAGTCGGCGACGTATTACACTCAATCAGTTACAAACCATAGGCAACCTTGACTCCCTACCAGGATCGTTGATTCGATCGGGCTATGACTAGAAAAATTACGAGATCGTGATGCCAGACTGCCTAAACGAACAGTCCATCGTGACCTCAACTTCAATTACACAATAAAGCTTGCTTCTGCTCCTTGGGAGGCTTGCCAACTGCGAGCGTCATAGTAGAGATCTTCAAGGCTGATGCTGTAGAGAACATCGCGCATTTTTTGATGGAGTCGATTCCAAACGGCAAACGTGACCCAATCTTCGGCTTGGGCATCGTCGCGGGTCTGACGTGGTAGAGGTTCGATCGTTTCTCCGACCGCCGCCAAAATTTGCCCTAGGGTGATGTGGGTCGGGGACTGAGCGAGTTGATACCCACCTTGGGCCCCTCTAATTGCCTTGACTAAACCCGCTTTGCGCAGTTCGATCAATAACTTTTCTAGGTAGGGCGCAGGTAAGTCCTGGCGTTGGGCGATCGCGTTGACCGAAGCAGGGCCGTAGTTGGGTTGAAAGGCCAGGTCCAGTAAAGCTTTGACGCTGTAGTGACCCCGGGTCGTCAGTTTCATACAAATAATGATCAGTAATGGTCAGCGAATGATCAACAGCAGGCTAATTGTCCTGTTACCATTATCAGTTACTCAACTCCCGATCGCTGTGACCCTATGGCTGTAAATGAATTCTCAAATATCACCAGTGCGATTAAACAGAAAGCGCTAGATCTGGGATTTCATAAAGTAGGTATTGTGCGAGTGGCGGATTGGGCAGACGTGGAGCCGGAGGGTTTGCGATCGTGGTTGGCCCAGGGCTATCAGGCGGAAATGGCTTGGATGGCGGCCAGTAAACGGCAGAATGTCTATGAAATTTTGCCTACGGTGCGATCGATTATTTGCGTCGCGATGAATTACTACACGCCCGACCAACGACCCACAGAGCCAGAGTATGGCAAAATTTCCCGCTACGGGTGGGGTCGGGATTACCACAAAGTCTTGCATAAGCGACTCAAAGCTTTTTCCCTCTGGCTAGAAGCTCAAACTGGGTTAGACAGCCAAACTGAAGCGATTCAAACCCGTTACTATGCAGACACCGGGCCGATTCAAGACAAGGTCTGGGCGGAGCGAGCAGGGATCGGCTGGATTGCGAAAAATAGTAATGTGATTACCCGAGAATATGGTTCCTGGGTCTTTCTAGGCGAGATTTTAACCAATGTGGAATTAATACCCGATCGACCCCATACGCAGCATTGTGGCACCTGTACCCGTTGCATTGATGCCTGTCCAACGGCAGCAATTACCCAACCATTTGTGGTCGATGCCAATCGCTGCATTGCCTACCATACGATCGAGAATCGCAACGATGAATTGCCCCGTGATATAGCTAGCAATCTACAAGGCTGGGTAGCGGGCTGTGATATTTGCCAAGATGTCTGTCCTTGGAACCAGCGCTTTGCCCAAGAAACGGATATTCCTGACTTTCAGCCCTATCCAGATAACATTGCGCCTAGACTGCAAGATTTAGCCAACCTGGAAGCTGCGGAATACGATCGACGCTTTCCCGCTTCGGCCTTACGCAGAATCAAGCCGGAGATGTGGCGGAGAAATGCCCGTGCGAACCTAGACTCCAGTGACTTTCACGATAGCAGCCGTCAACTACAGTCACGCTACCCAGATAATAAGTAGCAGACAATATGCTTTGCTACTTACAGCTTACTATAACCTCATACAGATTTACCTCTGTATAAAGTATAGATAAACTTTCCTCATTATTCTCTAGACTAGTCATAAAATCCACCTAGAATCTGAGTAGAAATGACGAGTAGAAATGACATGCCGTCATCACAAGATTACAGGGATTTACGAGCTTCTACCTAGGTGCATTACAGGCTACCGAAGCAGTAAGTAGTTTTACAAATAGTTTGACAGATAGTTTGAAGTGTGAGATTTGATTGACTGACAAAAGTCTTTGGCTCATTCCAATCCCTCACCTGTTGAGAGAGAAAGTTTGATCAGTCAACCAAAATATCAGAGGGATTGCATCGGTTCAGCCTACTTACTTTGTATGGCGACTCTGTTAAAGCATTACTGTATTTCGGTAACCTACTGAATTCAATCATGCGTTGATTGTTGATCAATACACCATTCATTTACTTAGGTGGGTAAAACAATGAATTTCAAAGGTTTGGGTCTAAGTACATTAGCGGCAGCGGCAACTTTGGCAGTTGCTTCCATCACAGCCTCTCCTGTGGAAGCAGCAACATTTACCTACGACTTTTCAGGTGGCCCGTTGCTCCCTAGTGTCTATAACTTCTCAGGCTCCGCTCCCTTAACTAGTGTGACTGCCAATAGCGGTAGTGTTGTTTGGAGGCCGAATGGACTTGGAATTTGGCAAGGCGGTTTGGATTCCTTACAAGTTGACGGGTTAGGCATCAACGAGGTTCTCAATTTTACCTTCAACCAGACGGTCAAAATTATCTCTGCTACTTTCAGTAGGGTTGGCGTTAATGTTCCTTTTATTGATCCCAATGGTAAGGATGATTTCCGCCTATTAGTTGATGGAACAGAGGTTCTAGCTGCTGATATTCCTGGCGGTAATCTTCTCGATTTGGGTACTGGTACCTATAGTTTCTCTCCCTCAATTGCCCAAGGTTCAACTTTTGGCCTTGGTGTGATTAATCGTGGTGATGACTATCTGTTGACTAATCTGACCGTTGAAACTATTCCCACTCCAGCCATGCTACCTGGCTTAATCGGGATGGGGGTAGTAGTTCTGCGCAAGCGGAAAGGCGCTCAAGCAGCATCTGAACAGAACTGCTAAATTGATCAGGTCTATTGATCAGGTCTATTGATTGATCAATTCTAATGACTGATCACTGGGCTACTGTAGGTAGGAGACTCTTTTCTACTACAGTAGCCTTTTGTGTTTTAGTTGCCAGGAATCATTCAAGTGATGGATCGATCACAAAGTCAATCCCCCAAAGCAAATACCCAGGTTAATTGCCTTTTTCCTTCTCGATCTGCACCAATCACCCCCTATCCAATTACCACCAGTCAGCCAAATCCCGATCGTTGAGCAACTGATGGGCTAGTTGGATCCCCTCTTCCCGCGTGGTAATTTTACCCTCGGCCCGAGCCAGTTGGAGCGCGGCCAACAGTTTACCAATCCTGGGGCTAGGCGGAATTTTTAACGCCGTCATCAAATCCTGACCGGTGAGCAAGGGTTGGGGATGGGCCACGGGATCCTTGGGATCGAGAAAGCGATCGACCATCGCCGCCATGCCATTCAAGGGAATCCCTACCGCAATGGCCGTTAGCGCGATCGCGGGAAAGACCGCGCCGACGCCTTGGAAAAAGAAATATTGTTGCGCCAGCGACCACTGTTGCACATTCGAATCGGCTTGCAGTTCTGGCAAGTACCTCAGCACTGTCATCACGGCCTGAATTTCCGCACGGCTATACTTCAGCTTCCAGAGTTGGGCTTCAGCGGCGGTCAGATCGGGCGGTAACAGACTGGCTAATTTAGCGGTCGTTACCCAAGTGCGGGTACTGCCAGAGGCTTCCGGTTCCTTCTCGATCGCCTTGCCTGACCCACTGGTACGAATCCGTTGCTGCAAAACGCCGTAGAACTCGGGCCACTCTTCCTTGAGTCGCCGTAGAGTTTGGTCGATCGCCGCGACTTGCACGAGTCCGGTTACGGTGGCATCGGGGAACCATGCTTGCAGCAATCTATCTTCCCAAGCCCCTTGGAGGCGAGGTGTGCCCCGCCGGGAACTAAGCAGGTAATTCAACTCCGACTGCACCCGTTCCGCTGCAATGCGGGCTAAATTAGGCGCAAGCTGACGAATGACTTTTTGGGTTTCGCCATCGACCTGAAAACCCAGTTGAGCTGCTTGGCGATAGGCGCGTAAAAGACGTAGCGGATCCTCAGCTAAATTTTCCGGTGCAATCATCCGCAAAAGTCCCTGTTCCAGATCCCGGCAGCCGTGCAAAGGATCCAAAAGTTCCAATGTATGGGGGTTGTAGGCGATCGCGTTAATCGTAAAATCTCGACGGCGCAGATCTTCCTCCAAGGTGTCTCCCACCTGCTGGGCAAAGTCTGCCGTCCCTTGCTTAAACACCACGCGGGCAATCTGTCGCTCCGTATCCAGCAGAACAAACCCGGCCTTGTAATGACGGGCGATCGCCCGAGCCGTTTCCACTGCTCCTTCTGGCAAGACAAAATCGAGATCGAGGTAGTCAGAATGGCGCTCCAAAAGCGCATCACGCACACTCCCCCCCACCAAACAAGCAGAACTGGGGAGCCATGCTAAATCAAAGGGCCATGTCTTTGGGGATAATGCCGAAGAACCCAAAGTGTGCTCTTGCAAAACAGTTACAGGCAAAACAGTTACAGAAGGAGTCAAATTCAGCCACCCTTTCAGTGAAGTAATAGACACTAGATCGGCCAATGGGGCAAAGTTACCCGCTGTACGTTCTCAATCCGAACTGTCTCAATCCCGCCAGAGGGATCGCAAAGCGGCGATCGAAGAACCCTTACAACAATCTTGGACGATCCTCGGACACACCCAAAAATCCATGCGGCTGCTGATGAATAATTTCTGTGCCTGCGTTAGATTATCAGAAAAGCCTTACGGTTCTGCGCGTCTTTTTACCGATGTTATTCCCATTGTGCGTTAGGGAGAGGTTAGACGATGTGTATTTGCGTAAATTGTCAGTACGTCGATCGCTGTACCACCTACCATGCGGTAGAAGCCCAGCATCAGCAGCCCCATCTAACAGAATCCCCAGACTTTGAGGCCACGGAACCCACGATTAATGTCAACATTCGTGAACAAGTAGACTACATCGAAATGGAGTGGGATGTCGTGGGGTGCCTCAGCTTTGTGGCGGATCAAGGGAAATGGGCAAGGCTGCGACCTGGTGAACTGATCCCAACCTAGCGATCGCTTCTGAATAATTCTGGCCTGAGTAATTCCAGTTGGATCATATTGTTTGAGATGCACCTTTGGCTCCTGAATTTCTTTTTAGGGATTCAGAAGCTTAGAGATTTGCAAAGAAATAATATTCCCTCTTCATTCCCCTACCCTTTTACTCTCTTACCCCTACCCAATTGGGATTTTATTTATGCGCTGTTCCCTTAGATCTGTAGAAGACCTATAACCAGAAGACCTATAACCAGATATCTACAACCAGATGTCTGCCATAACATGTCGTTACTTGGGATCAAACTGGGCATATTGACAACAAGCTGTGACAGCCGATCAATCACCGCTGCTTAAAACGGTGCGTTGAAAAGCAAAAGCAAGAAAAGTCGAGAATTTTAAACTTCTTGCGAAGAAACTGTGACTGGGGAACTTCCGTGGGGGAAAACTCTGTCTATCAGTTTCTGTCCGAGTTCATCTGTCCCACGTTCGAACCATTCAGCGCCATGAGCACTCAAAATATTGTCCAGCGTAAACTTCTGGGCTACATGACTTTCCTGAGCTTCGTTACACCCCTAGTCGGATTGGCGACACCCAGTTTTGCTGAGTCTACAACATCTGTGGCAGCAACCTCGACCAACTCAGCCGTAACTCCTTCTTCTACACCGACTGCGCCCAATCCGGATATGGTGGCTGCGCAATCTTTTTTCCAACAAGCGGAAAAAGATGCCCAAAAGAAAGAGTTTGTGGCAGCTTTAACAAACTATAACCAAGCTATTCAGCGGTATTCTAAATACAGTTCTGCCTATGTGGGTCGGGGCACTGTGCGGATGCAGATGGGCGATCGGGCCGCTGCAATGCAAGATTTAAACCAAGCGATCGACTTGGATCCCGGTAATGCCTTGGCCTATGCCCAGCGAGCGAATCTGCGTTATCAAATGGGCGAGTCAACCCAGGCCCTTGAGGATTGGAACGAAGCGCTGAAGCGTAATCCTAATTTCGTCATGGCTCAGGTGAATGTGGGCTATGCCCATGCACAATCTGGGGATTTGCCAAAAGCATTGGCAGAGTTGGATATTGTCCTGCAATCCCAGCCGAATAACGTCGCTGCCTTGGTGAATCGCGGGTATGTCCGTTCCCAACTGGGCGATCGGGATGGGGCGTTGAGCGACCTCAACCAAGCTATCCAACTTCAGGGCAACTTTGCCGAAGCTTACTTGAATCGAGGGATGGTCTACCATAAGGCAGGCCAACTGGATCAAGCGGTTAAAGACTTTACCACGGCAATTCAGCACAGAGCTAACTACGGAACCGCCTTCTACAACCGTGCCCTGAGTTATACGCTTCAGAAGAAATATGACTTGGCGGCGGCGGATTTGACGAAAGTGTTAGAGGTAGAGCCAGACCATGCCGATGCTTTGTTTCAGCGGGGCAGTTTGTACTTAATGGCGGGCAACCAATCCGCTGCCATTCGGGACTTTGAGCAGGTGCTGAAACTGCGTCCTGATGATGCCGCAGCTTACAAGGCGATCGCGGATATCCGCATGCAACTGGGGGATACCCAAGGAGCGCTGGCGGACTACAGTCGTGCGTTGCAACATAACTCGACCTTAGCTGATGCCTATACCAGCCGTGCCCAAGCCTATCAAAAGTTGGGGAATGCGGCTGAAGCGGTCAATGACTACACCCAAGCGATCGCCCTCAATACCAGTGATGCTAATGCCTTTTTCCAGCGGGGTAAGGCACGGCAGATGGCGGGAGATAGCATGGGTGCAATCGCAGACTATACCGAATCACTCCGGCTCAATCCGAAGCAAGCGGATGCCTATTTTGAGCGAGGGAAGTTAATGGCACAGGTGGGACAAGCTGGGGCAGCCCGATCGGACTTGAAACAAGCAGCGGATCTGTACCTGCAAACCAACCAGCCGGAAGGATACCGCCAAGTGATTGCTTGGTTACAACGGCGCTAGACCCCTTCTGACGCTAAAACCTGCGATCGAGATTCACAACCTCGATCAACCAACCAAAAACCCTCAGGATCTCAACGGGATCCTGGGGGTTTTTGCAGTAATAGCGCTGATGGATGACATCACAATTGAACGACACCACCATGACGGTTGATGCCGTGAGACCTGTGTCGTGATTACTGGTAGTTAACGATGCGGGCAAAACTGTTGGGTTCTAGGCTGGCACCGCCTACTAAGGCACCGTCAATTTCGGATTGGGCCATGATCTCGTCAATATTATCGGGTTTGACGGAACCGCCGTACTGAATCGTCACATCAGGATTGCTGAGCTTGCTACGGATTAATCCAATGACGCGGTTGGCTTCATCGGCGGCACAGGTATCCCCCGTCCCGATCGCCCAAATCGGTTCATAGGCAATCACCAAATTCCTCTGGTCTACGCCGATTAAGTCCTTGGCCAACTGGTCAAAAATGACATTTTCCGTTTCGCCTGCATCCCGTTGTTGCTTGGTTTCGCCGACGCAGAGGATAGGAGTTAACCCCGCCTTTTGGGCCGCCCGCAGCCGGAAGTTGACCGTTTCATCCGTTTCGCCGAAGTATTGGCGACGTTCACTATGGCCAATAACAACGTAGCGCACGCCTATTTCCACCAGCATCGAGGCAGAAATTTCGCCCGTAAATGCGCCACTGTCTTCCCAATGCACATTCTGGGCTCCCATATGGATCCGACCACCGTGAAGCGTTTTAGATAGCACGGAGAGATCGGTAAAGGGAACACAAAGGACGATTTCGCGATCGGTGGGGGCTTCATCGACGAGTGGCTTAAACCCTTGCATAAACTCAAGCGTTTCGGCTTGGGTTTTAAACATCTTCCAATTGCCAGCCAGAATAATTTTTCGCACGGGTGACTTCGTAGGCTACTACACAAAATTCCTCAATTAGTCTACAGGGTTGGGGGGACACCGTGCGCAGTGTTTCCGATTTCTCCTAGGGGGCAGTCATGGCTTGCATCACAGCCGCTTGACCGACTTGGGAGTAGAGGTCTTTGAGATGGATTAGAAGAGCTTGGCGTTGTTCCACAGAAATTTGATCTTGGGGAAAGGGAATTTCGCCAAGGATATCGAGTAAAGTTTCGCCACTACTGGGAGCAATGACAACTAGAGACGGATCCAATTGTGCGGTGTAATGCCAAAATTGCTCGATCGACCAGGATTTGGCCTCTGGAGCAGGGGTGGGAGTAGGGGAGGATTCGGTTTGGCGGCGTTGGCGCAGGGCTTCTAGGATGCTGTCTTTGGTGCGACCTCGCAGTTGAAACAGCACGAAGGGATCCTCACTAAAGCGATCGCCCAGAAGATAGTAGACTGCACCGATGTGTTTGCAGGGATTGACCGGATCGGGGCAATTGCAATGGCTGTGAATATCAAATTTGCTGAAGGGAAATAGACTTAAGCCATTACTAATAAAGACTTCTTCAATATTTTGAGGCATTTCGCCCGCCAGCAGTTTGGCTGAGAAGATGGCTCGATCAGCCATGGAATCAATCACGAAATCCCATTGTTCATCTGTGAAGGGATCCAGTTTGAGCTTGACTTGGTACGGTTCGGGGGCTGTGCCGCGCACTTGAGCCGTGACGTTGGAATCTTGGAAGTCGAGGTTCAGGACATGGCCTTCGCGAACGTAGGTACGGGCGCGGGCCAGCCGTTGGCGAAATCCAAAGGATTCCAGCACATCGATCCAGCGTTGGGCCCACCATTCGCGGCTGGGGATGGATTCATCGTGGGACATTGTTTTTGTATTATGGGGAGTGGTTTGTGGGAGGGGGAAAGGATGGGTCGATCGTAGAAGATGCTGAGAGCTGAACGATCAGTCCTTAAGGCTTTTTTATGGATTAGGGATTTGCAAAGAAATAATATCCCCTCTTCATTCCCCTACCCTCCTACCCTTTTACTCTCCTACCCCTACCCAATTGGGATTTCATTTATGCGCTGTTCCCTTAGCGGATATGAACTAGGGCTAAATCAAAACCTGTGGTCGAATTAAACTCTGTAGGACTCTTAGAACGCTCCATTTTCATGCTCCATTTAGAGTCGGCAATGTTTTAATTTCTTTTTTGATGATTTGTCAATTACTAATCAATCAATTTCTAGATGATTAAGTGATGTGATTTATCTATAGATTCAGACTCGAACTGGCATCAGAACCTGCTGTGAAAAATTGTTTAGTTTGGATTGAAAAGCAACTCCGATACTACCTACAAAACAGCAACGCCTCGGCTATTCTTGACTACCTATCAGCGTGATGATTTTAATCTCTCAACTTTAGTGATAACTAACTAATAATTTTCATAACGCTTCATTATCTTTTTATTTATGGCAGTTCTGATGCAAGCAATAGTCCTATGCAAGCAATAGTCTTATGCAAGTAATAGATAGAACACTAAGCTAAACAAGATTTTCCGCGAATTCTATAGCCAGAATAGAAGGTTTCTATGGAAAAAATTGCTTTTTTCTTCATTTTGAGAATTCATTACACCCAAGATTGGCGTACTGTAATAAGCATCATAATTTTTCAGCTATATCGCAGACCTTGGTGTCTCTGCTAACCCGGAAGAAAAATTCATCGTTAATTGCATCCATTGCGATCGCGAATTCGATTGGTCTTCGCCCATCGCAGATTGGCTTAAGCTAAACAACTTGCTCTCAATCAGAATTTGATTTACTGTTCATTCACCATTCATGAAAGTCGCCAATCTGATTCAGTTTAATAACCTGCAAGGAGATGTCTTTGGCAGGGTGACTGTCGCAATCGTTTTCTTGCTCTTAGTCCTAGCCTTCGGGATTACGTTTAGCGTTGGCTCGATCGGGGGACTGTCTGGCGCAATTTTTATTGGGTTGTTTGCTGCATTATTCTGCGATGCCCCATTGTTCTCTGAAACAACTGGGTCAATGACCGTCAGCCCTGTCTACAAGTGTTCGTTGAGCACCTGTTCTTGAACACCTGTGTTGTAGGGGGCGAAGCGCCTCACGCCTAATTGTTTTAACCCTTAAGGCCATTTTTCATTTATTGCAATCCTCATCATCAGAGGAGCCACAAGGAGGTATTCGTGGATTTCTTTTCCTTGTTTGTCATGGACTTCGTGAAGCAGTTGCAGTCCCCAACGCTCGCTTTTTTGATCGGTGGGATGATCATTGCTGCGCTTGGAAGCGAGTTGGTCATTCCCGAGTCGATTTGTACGATTATCGTCTTCATGCTGCTCACCAAAATCGGGTTGACCGGTGGCATTGCCATCCGTAACTCCAACCTGTCAGCCATGGTCTTACCTATGATCTGTGCTGTAGTTGTAGGGATTCTGGTTGTCTTCATCGCTCGCTATACCTTGGCCAAGCTGCCAAAGGTCAAAGTCGTTGATGCAATCGCGACTGGTGGATTGTTTGGTGCCGTGAGTGGCTCCACGATGGCTGCTGGTTTGACGGTGCTGGAAGAACAAAAAATGTCATTCGAGGCATGGGCTGGCGCACTCTATCCCTTCATGGATATCCCTGCCCTTGTGACTGCGATCGTGGTCGCCAACATTTATCTCAATAAGAAGAAGCGTAAAGAAGCAGCCTACTCTAATGAGCAAATGGTTGCGGCGGGCGATTATTCGAGTAAAGAAGGTTATCCCAGCAGTCGGCAAGAATATCTCAGCCAGCAGAAGGGAGCCGAAGATAATCGGGTCAAGATCTGGCCGATCATTGAGGAAAGTCTTCGAGGACCTGCCTTATCGGCAATGCTGTTAGGGCTTGCTCTGGGCATCTTTACCCAGCCGGAGAGTGTTTATAAAAGCTTCTACGACCCTGCTTTTCGCGGCTTGCTTTCGATCTTGATGCTGGTTATGGGCATGGAAGCATGGTCACGGATTGGCGAACTGCGCAAGGTGGCCCAATGGTATGTCGTGTATAGCGTGGTGGCACCGTTTGTGCACGGGCTACTCGCCTTCGGTCTCGGCATGATTGCCCACCAACTCGTGGGATTCAGTATGGGCGGCGTTGTGATTCTGGCTGTCATTGCCGCTTCTAGTTCAGACATTTCAGGGCCGCCTACGTTGCGAGCGGGTATCCCGTCGGCCAATCCTTCCGCCTACATTGGTGCCTCCACCGCCATTGGTACGCCCGTTGCGATCGGCTTGTGTATCCCATTTTTCCTCGGCCTTGCCCAAGCGCTCGGCGGCTAATCCCAGATGGGTTGCGGTCTGTCGGTGCTCCTTTGGCTCGGCAGACCCAGTAGATTAATGTACATGTTGTCAAAGAGGTAACCAATATGGCCAAGCCAGCCAAAAAACTTGTCATCGTCACCGAAAAAGTGCTGCTGAAAAAGATCGCCACAATCATCGAAGAATCTGGGGCGAGTGGTTATACGGTGGTAGAAACGGGCGGTAAGGGCAGTCGCAATGTGCGCTCGACGGGACATCCTAGTGTTTCTGACACCACAGCGAATATCAAGTTTGAGGTGCTCACCCCCGATCGAATTATGGCCCAGAATATTGCAAATCAGGTCGCAGGACAGTTCTTCACCGATTTTGCAGGCATGATCTATCTCTGTGATGCGGAGGTCTTGTACGGGCAAAGTTTCTGTGGCCCAGAGGGCTGTGAAATCTAGATGACGTAGACCTAAATGACCGGGGTATGTCTTGGCCATTTAGGCAACCGCATCCAATGGACTATCGTCTTTGGTCGGTTGCCTTTTTCACGGCTTCTCAGAGTTTTCTAACTCCTTCAAACCCTTAACCTTCACCGCTTTAAATTCATGATTTTGTCCAACATTCTGCCGATTTTCAGTCAGGGGATAGCCGCTCTCATGGCTCCGACCCCATCCCTGGCGACTGCTGTTGCTGAGGATTCACCCATCATTCTGTCTGGTGTATTGCTCACATTGGTTGTCATTTATTTGGCAAGTAAACTCGGGTCAGAAATCGCTAAACGACTGGATTTTCCACCTGTCTTGGGAGAACTGGTTGCGGGGGTGATTGTCGGCGTTTCGGCGTTGCATTTGGTGATTTTCCCCGAAGGAGGGCTGTCTGCCTCTGACTCCGTGATTATGTCAGCCTTGCAAAGCTTGAATCATCTGGCCCCAGAAGCAGTGACCCGGATTTTCGAGTCGCAAAGCGAAGTGATTTCGGTTCTGGCTGAAATCGGTGTGATTATTCTGCTGTTTGAAATTGGCCTGGAATCCGATCTACGGCAACTGAAGGAAGTGGGTATTCAAGCCACGGTTGTCGCCTGTGTCGGAGTCGCAGCACCGTTTGCGGCGGGGACTGCCGGGTTGATGCTGCTCTTTCATGTTGCCGCCATTCCAGCGATTTTTGCAGGGGCGGCATTAACGGCAACCAGTATCGGAATTACCTCCAAAGTTTTGTCAGAACTGGGTCAACTTAAATCCAAAGAAGGGCAAATCATTGTTGGTGCAGCGGTGATTGATGATGTCCTCGGCATTATTGTTCTAGCCGTGGTTGCTAGCTTAGCGAAGACTGGTGAAATTGATGTCACCAATGTCATTTACTTGATTGCGAGTGCTACGGCATTTTTGATTGGCTCAATTTTGTTGGGCGGTGTTTTCAACAAAACGTTTGTAGCGATCGTTGAGAAACTTAAAACTCGTGGAAATATTGTAATTCCGGCATTCATCTTTGCTTTCTTTATGGCATTTTTAGGCAACGCCATTCATCTCGAAGCTATTTTGGGTGCCTTTGCAGCGGGTTTGGTGCTGGATGAAACCGATGCCCGGAATGAGTTAGATGAACTAGTCAAACCCATCGCCGATTTACTGGTTCCCATCTTCTTTGTCACGGTGGGAGCACGGGCCGACCTCGGGGTTTTGAACCCGGCAGTACCGGAGAATCAGGCAGGACTCTTGATTGCTGTCTTTTTGGTGGGAGTCGCGATCGTAGGCAAACTCGTGACGGGCTGGGCAACGTTTGGAGTCCCCGGCATCAATCGCCTCGCGATCGGGGTGGGGATGATCCCTCGTGGTGAGGTGGGTCTGGTGTTTGCTGGCATCGGTTCAGCCAGTGGCATTTTGGATAAGCCGTTGGAGGTGTCGATCATTATCATGGTGATCTTGACCACGTTCCTAGCTCCGCCCTTTTTGCGGGTTGCCTTTGGTTCATCCAAGGATCCCATCCTAGAATCGACCAGTCCTGTGGAAGCAGCGAGTAAGTAACGGTCTTACGGGGCAACGGGTCTTCGAGTTAACAAAATCCTGGTGGTTGGGGCAAAGCCACCTATCCCGACCACCAGGATTTTATTTTCTTTCTTAGCCCTTAAAGCGGTTTACTCAACGAATAAAATTGGTGTCCTAAAATATAGATAATTTTCTATACAATCAGAAAGCTTTCCCTTGGTAGCTTAATGAGGTTGCTACACAGAGTAGCGTACAGTTAAACATAATCTGAATAATTTAGCTATCTCCGATTCAGTTTTTCACAGATTGAAGTCGCACGGGAATCACTCTCGGCAGTTTGCTGTGGAGAATGGTTTGAATAGGCGATGGCAGATGCTCAATGCCATCCCCCGCCGATTTTGATCAGCTGATCCTTTCGATGAAATGGATCACTTATCGTTAGTCCGATCTACCGTTCATTCACCACAAGTATGGCAATAACCAATCAAATCAGGTTCAACAACCTTAGAGGCGATATCTTCGGCGGTGTAACGGCTGCCGTTGTCTCGCTCCCCCTTGCTCTAGCCTTTGGCGTTGCCTCGGGGGTGGGTCCCCTGGGTGGACTCTATGGGGCAGTCTGTGTTGGTTTTTTCGCTGCTTTATTTGGCGGAACACCAACGCTAATTTCGGAGCCGACGGGACCCATGACCGTGGTAATGACGGCGATCGTTGCCAGTCTCACGGCCAGCAACCCGGAAAATGGTCTAGCAATGGCCTTCACTGTTGTCATGCTAGCAGGATTATTCCAAATTGTGTTTGGAATTTTCAAATTGGGCAAGTACGTCACAATGATGCCCTACAGCGTGATTTCGGGCTTTATGTCAGGAATCGGGGTGATTCTGATTATTCTGCAAATTGCGCCGTTTCTGGGGCAGGCTGCCCCCAAAGGTGGCGTGCTGGGAACCTTCCTATCCATTCCCCAGTTGATTGCCAATGTCAATCCACCAGAAGCGATTTTGGGGGCGTTGACGCTAGCAATTATCTTCTTCATGCCCAAGAAGATTAAACAGCTAGTGCCGCCTCAGTTGATTGCTTTAATCGTGGGCACAATCATTTCTCTAACGGTGTTTGGCAATGCCGATATTCGGCGGATTGGGGAAATTCCCGTGGGACTGCCACCGCTGCAACTACCAACTTTCAGCCCTGGTCAATTGACGACGATGTTGGTGGATGGGGTGATGCTGGGGATGTTGGGCTGTATCGATACCCTGCTGACTGCGGTGGTGGCGGATAGCTTGACGCGGACGGAGCATGACTCGAATAAAGAGTTGATTGGTCAAGGGATTGGCAATATAGTTTCGGGGCTGTGTGGCGGTTTACCTGGAGCCGGAGCCACGATGGGAACGGTCGTGAATATTCAAACTGGGGCAAAATCAGCAGTGTCTGGCTTGACGCGGGCATTGGTGCTTCTGGTGGTTGTATTGGGTGCGGCTAAATTGACCCAACCCATTCCGATGGCGGTGCTGGCAGGGATTGCACTCAAGGTGGGGATTGATATCCTTGACTGGAGTTTCTTGAAGCGATCGCACAAAATTTCCAGCAAGGGTTCCCTGATTATGTACGGGGTACTGTTGTTAACCGTGTTTGTGGACTTGATCGTGGCAGTGGGTATCGGTGTATTTATTGCCAATATCCTCACTATCAACCAATTGAGTGAAATGCAAGCCTCAGGGGTGAAGCTGATTTCTGACTTCGACGATGATGATCAAAATCTCAGCGATGAACAAAAATGGCTGTTGGATAAGGGGCAAGGACGGGTCTTGCTGTTCTGTTTGAGTGGCCCGATGATTTTTGGTTTGTCTAAGGCAATCGCGCGGGAACACAATGCCATGAAAGATGCTGATGCCCTGATTGTGGATCTGAAAGAAGTGCCTTCCATGGGAGTGACTGCATCCTTAGCGATCGAAAATGTAATTCGGGATGCTGCCGATAAAGGACTCCAAGTCTACATTGTGGGAGCCAGCGAAAAAATCCAGCGCCGCTTGAATAAGCTAGGACTCTTGGAGATGATTCATCCAGAACATGTGATTGCAGATCGGACGGAAGCACTCCGCCAAGCAGTCGATCAAGTGCATTTAAAGGGGGCCACGATCTAAACCGATCGTTGGCTTGATAGCCCTTCCATTCAATCAGAAAGACAACCGATGCTCCATTCCTTGATTTGCGCATTCGGTTGTCTTTTTTATACTAGAGTTGTTGGGAAATAAAACCAGCTCTGGGACAGGGTTTGCCCTGACTGTTATCTAACTTATGCTGCATCTAAGTAGAAGTTCCACAAGCCTGCTGCGTTGAACATTAAGCGG
>NZ_JBLZFX010000115.1:0-18797 GCF_050753345.1 Alkalinema pantanalense CENA528
TCTTCTTCTGGGGTGAGAATGACACGGAGAGGGGCTGGCATATTTAGAGAGAAAAAAGACTCCTTCTATATTATATTTAATTTACCCCTTCTACTTAAAATAATCTATCTTCAGCAACTAGAATCAATCCAGCGCTTCGAATAATTCCATAAAGTAATCAAAATTACATTTTTGTGAGTAAACCTATGAATCTACGACCATAGGTTTGGAGCAGTTGTAAGGTCAATAAAACGAGGAAGGCAGGATTATTGATTAAATAACGCTTCCAGAGTCGTTTCGGTTCTGCCCACAGTCGATAGAGCCACTCTAAACTCAAGGCCATCATCCAGCGGGGCGCTTGGGACACTTCTCCACTGTGAAAACTGAAGGCTGCCCCCACTCCAATCATCACTGCTGGTAAACGATCGACCTGCCGAGCCATCCATTGTTCCTGCTTCGGGCATCCCAAGCCCACCAAGACAATCCCCGACCCCGAAGCCGCAACCCGATCGCAATCCTGGGCTTCTTCCGCCTCTGTTAACGGTCGAAAAGGCGGCGCATAGGTTCCCGCGATCGAGAGAGCTGGAAACTTCGATTTGAGGTTCATCGCTAATTTTTCTAAGGTCTCTTCCGTGCCACCGTAGAGATAAATAGAGATTTGTTCTTGGGCTGCTCGATCGCAAACCGCCAACATCAAATCTGGCCCATAGACACGGGTTTGATGACGCCTCCCTAGCAACCTTAAGGCCAGCACTAGCGGCATTCCATCCGGAGTCACTAAAGCCGCATGGTTGACAATATTGCGATAGGACTTTTGCCAATAGGCCGTCATCACTACATGGACATTGGCCGCAATCACGTAGCAAGATCGACGATCGCTTGCCCAATGCAGAATGCGATCGCAGGCATCACGGTAGCTGGTGCAATCAATACGACTCCCAAGAATGGGTTGAGAAACGAGCGTCATGGCTGAGGCATTGATAGCTGGGGCATTGATAGCGGGGCATTGGGCAGGATGTTTATGGCTGGGGCGATCGGGTAACCTGATTCGGGTTCACGGACGGAATTTCAACTTTACGGGCGGCATACTTGCGCACCAACCGCATCCCAAAGCGCAGCAAATGGAATAACCCACCCTGTCGCCAAACCACTTGAAGCATTTCCTGGAAGCGGCTGCGGTTTCCGGTCGTCGTCAAATTCTCCCCCGTAATCCGATAGCCTGCGACTACGATCGGCACCCGCACAAACTCATAGCGCCGAGAGACCCGAATCCAATAATCCCAATCAAACACGTAGCGATAATTAGTCGCCAACAGCCCCGTCCTTTCCACCACTTCCCGCCGTAAAAACGTAGCTGGCTGGGTAATAAAATCGTGGGACAGCAACTGTTTACGAGAATAGTTGCGAATGTTGGTAACAGGCTTTAACACCCGATCGTTAGCATCGACATAAACCGCTTCCCCATAAATCGCCATCACCTGAGGATGCTGCTGGAAGTATTCGGCAACCTGGGGTAAGACCTGCTCTAAATAGACATCATCGGCATTCAGCCAAGCATAAATTTCACCACTTCCCTTCTGCCAGCCCTGGTTGATGGCATCGGCCTGTCCGCGATCGTGGTAGCGATGGACTTGTACCAAAGGATGCTGGGCATAGCGATCGAGGATCTCCGTCGTCCCATCGTCGGAAAAGTTATCCAGCACTAGGTATTCCAACTCGATCGTTGGATGCTGTTGAGCTAACACACTTTGAATCGTGCGCTCAATATAGGCTCCTTTGTTGTAGGAAGGAGTCACGATCGTGAACTTCATGGCCAAACGCGCCTCGAAGAAACGGGGACTCCTTTATGCTACCCACGATCGATGAAATCGCTCGATCCAGACTGGCAAGCACCAAATTGAAGAATCCTAGACTTACAAACCTTAGGCTACTTGTAAACCTAGGATTGCGGTTTAGATTGGGGCTTGGGTTTCGGGGGGCCAAAGTAGGCTTTATAGACTTCATGGGCGATCGGAACCGCCGATTCCGCACCGAAGCCCCCATTTTCCACGACCACAGCCACCGCAATTTGGGGATCGTTGAGCGGGCCATAGCCGACATATAAAGCATTATCTGCACCGCCAGGGACTTCAGCCGTTCCCGTTTTACCCGCTGTGGGCGGAATCGAGCCATCACTTAAACGGCGGGCCGTCCCTTCTTTGACCACCGCAATCAAGCCTTCCCGAATCGTATCGATCGTGCTTTTCTTCAGCCCGGTCTCTTGCGGCTGCATGTCCGGTGTTCCCGTTTGGCTCATCAGTAAGTGGGGTTTCACCCGCTTGCCCCCATTGGCAATACTGCTAATCATCACAGCCATTTCCAGGGGGGTCACCTGCACCAAGCCCTGCCCGATCGCCATCGTCACCGTATCGCCAGCATACCAAGCTTCTTTGTACAGTTTTTCCTTCGTTTCCGGTGTAGGAATGGAGCCTTGGGACGCGCCATCTAGATCAATTTTGGTTTCACCAATACCCATGCGATGCCCCCAGTTGCTAATTTCCTGGGGGCCAACCGCTAGCCCAATTTGGTAAAAGAACGTATTACTACTAAAGGCCAGAGCATCCCGAAAACCGATCGCCCCATAGCCCCCGCCCCCATGTTCATGGAACAGGACGCCTCCTACACTAATGGCACCGGAAGTCATCAGAGTGGAGTCGGGGGAAAACTTACCCGATTGCAAGGCTGCTGCCGTAGAAACAATCTTAAACGTACTCGCTGGCGGGTAGCCCTGCAAGGCACGGTTCAAAAAGGGATTATCTTGGGATTGCAGTTGATTCCATTCCCGATCGGTCATTTTGCGCGTAAACAGGTTGGGATCAAACGTCGGCCCGCTGGCCATGGCCAATACTTCCCCAGTTTTCACGTTGAGTACCACCGCTGCCCCGCGACGATTGGCCAAAGTCTTTTCCGCCGCCTGTTGCAATCGAACATCTAAGGTGAGTTGTAAGGGCTGTCCACTGATCGGTTTCTGGATCCCTAACATTTGCAATTCCTTCCCAGTTGCATCCACTTCGATTAAGCGACTGCCCCAGCGACCCCGCAACTGTTCATCGGCAATTCTTTCTAGCCCCATCTGTCCCACAATCATCCCCATGGGTAGATCGGAGTGTTTTTTCAGATCCTCCGCTGTGGCTTCTCCGATATAGCCCAGGATGTGAGCCGCGAGGGAACCATTGGGATATTGTCGATTGGATTCCGGTTGAATTTCCAATCCTCGAATGGGATCCCCTTCTGCTAGGGCGATGAAGGCTTCTGCGGTTAAATCTCGGGTAATCCGCACGGGAATCGCTGATTGAAAACCCGCCTTTTCCAACTGATTTAAGATTTGTTGCGGTGGTAACTTAAGGATCTTGCCTAACCTTTCCACCGTGGTTTTCCAGTCCTCGGGGGATTGCTCCCGAGGATACAGATAAACTGCCCGTGCCAACTGGTTTGCCGCCAAGGGTTTGCCATTGCGATCGAAGATATTGCCGCGATCGGAAACTAGGGGAATGGGACGCACCCGATTATGGTCAGCCAGTGCGCGGTTATATTGCCCCTGAATCAGTTGAATTTGCGCCAACCGAAAGGCCGGAATACTAAACAAAACCGTTGCCGATAGAAAGAGAAAGCCTACTCTTTCCGATCGCGGCAAACGGCTCTTGATTTGCAGTCGATAATTAGAGAAGCTCTGGTAGATTTTTTTCTGAGTCGATCGCAGCCCAATGCTCATCTTTCCCCCGATGATGCTCAAATCCTAAACAATTGAACGGGATTGTGTCGCCAAGAAAGTTCACAGGCCGAACATCGGCTAGACACACTGCCTGCCGATCGGTCTTTTTATAAAAAGCTGATCCTTAATGAACTGTTCACCCGGCTAATTTGGAGATCCGGATAGTTGGGAAAGGGAAGGGAAAATTTATCTGGAGCAATGAAATATCAATTTTTCCAGAGTTGATGCAGGGATGGGATAGGGTTGGGAGGTTCCCCTTGTGCGTATCCAGCGCATATCCAGTGCGTATCCTGCGAATATTCTGTTGGGAATATCCTGGTGTGAATAGCCTGATGGCGAATGCGCGGGAACCCCGGCTTTTAATTTTACGTCGTTGCTTCTAAAAAATCCTGTACTACAAGCAACGAATTGTTCAATTGGGTTAAAAGAAGGGAGCCATGGGACAGGTCCTGTTGCCGCGCCTGCTTTTCCAGCTCCGTAGCTGCCTGCCACATCTTCCGCAAGCCCACATTGCCACTTGCTCCTTTGATCTGATGGGCTAAGTATTGCAATGTATGACAGTCTCGATCGGCCAGAGCCGATTCCAGCAATTGCAACCGGGTTTTGGTTTCCACAAAAAAGATCTTCAGGAGTTCCACTTCAAACTCAGTATTGCCATCCGACAGTTGATGTAACTGTTTCCAATCAATGTCCACAGTAGAGACTCGAGAGGTCAGAGAAGATTTCATAGAACGCACAGCAAAGGCCAAAACGGGTTGGAGGGACGGGATCAGCTCTCAGCCTGAACTGACTATGGCCAAGTCGTCTTTGCTCAGTGTGCCCAGAGTAGGGAGCTAGACTATCGCCCAAAGCACCAAATTCCCAGAATAAGAATGAAGAGCCAACCGAATCCACCCAGATTTAAGAAACTCGATACCCCATGGAGTGGCTGTAGACAAATGAATTCAACCAGTTTGCCAAACAGGAGGGCTAAAACAATGAGAACAAGAGTCGGCATGGGGTTCAGGGGGGTGGCAGAGTGGTTCGGCAGAGGGATTCGGCAGGTAGTGGTTCAGTAGAGATATCCCCTAGACAGTTAACATCATTGGATGTCTAGAATCGATCGTAGGAGAACCATCAGGAATAGCTAGTGCCTGTGCATAAGTGATCCTATTGTAGAAATAACCCAGTGTAGAGATCCCTTGTTTTTTTGTCATTGTCATTTCAGCATCTCAGTCATTTCAGCATCTCAGTCAGGGACAAGCTGCCAAGATTTCTGATAATCCTTCATTTTTGTCACTTTACTGTTTCGTCACGTATTTTTTCGTAATGTAAAGGAACGAGGTTCATCATGATCGGCGATCGAGGAGTCCTTTTGAGCGCAGTATCTAGCCCATCAGTTACGGTGTCTAGGCCACAGTTGAGTCAGGTGTCTGGCACAATCTTGGGCGGAGTTTTTAGTGCAGCCTTGGGTGCAGTGTTGGGCGCGATCGCACTATTGCCCTTGAGTAGCCAACCCAGTTTGGCGCAATCATCCAATTTTGGCAGTTTTGAATTAACCAGCGGCAGTAAAGCCGTTTCTGTAACGGGCAGCACTGGCGGTAATACATCCCTCCCAGCCATTACCAGCGATGTCGATCGCGATCGTAACAAGTGCTTAGGGTTTGGCGATCCGAAGCCGGATCATGTGATGACGTTGAAGCAAGGTTTTTCCCAACTCACCCTCAAGGTGGAGAGTGGTAAAGACACCACCTTAATTGTTGTGGGGCCGGGGGGAGTGACCCGGTGCGGAGATGATACTGGCAATAAAAAGGATGCCAGCATTACCGATAGTGATTGGGCTGCGGGCACCTACCAAATTTGGGTGGGGTCGATGGAACCGGGAATGCGCAGTAATTATCGCCTCTCGGTGCAAGGGAAATAGCCCAAGGAAGCAACCCTTGCGATCTTTGCGATAATAGGGGCGTTAATCAAACCTTCTTGAATGCCAACTATGACTGCTGCGATCGATGCAAAGCCTGCTTTTTCCGTGCGGCTAGCCAACTGGGTGCTGGGGATTAAACCGCTGTTTAATTTTGCTAAGAAGCGGGCCCGCAATATGATGATCCAACGGGCAGAGACGATCGGGGTGCCCTGGATAGCGGAGTCCCAGCAGTTACAAGCCCGAGATTGGACGGCGGATTTCGCAGCGGTCAATAATCCCAATTTGCAATACCCCGCCTATTACCTCAAACCGTTCCATGCCTACGAAGAAGGGAACCTGGGCTGGTTACCTGCGACGGAGGTGGAGGTGGCGGCCTATTCTGTGCACGCGCGGATTTGGCAGGATTCCGGTTCCAGTGGAGATCCCCACCTAAGGCAGAGCTATCACAAGGTCTTGCAGCAGGAATTACCGATCGCCCCTCGCGACATCGTGGATCTGGGCTGTAGTGTGGGCATGAGTACCTTTGCGCTTCAAGAAACGTTTTCCGGATCCAATATTACAGGGGTTGATCTGTCGCCCCATTTTTTGGCCGTGGCGCGTTATCGGACGGAACTGCGGCAGGCAGGCAAAGGCAACGGACTGCAATTAAAGGGAGAGCAACCTAGTGCTGAAGCGGCACCAACTTGGGTGCATGCGGCTTCGGAACAAACGGGATTGCCCGCCGGATCCTATGACTTGGTATCGGCTTGTTTGATGTTCCATGAGTTACCCCAGTCTGCGGCGATCGAAATTTTCCACGAGGCGCGGCGGCTCCTCAAACCCGGTGGCTACCTGACGATTATGGACATGAATCCCCGATCGGCGGTCTTTGTCAAAATGCCGCCCTATGTGATGACGCTGCTCAAGAGTACTGAGCCTTATTTAGATGAGTACTTCTCAATGGACATTGCAGCGGAAATCGAAGCGGCTGGGTTTAACCACCCGCGAATCATCGAAAATTCACCCCGCCACCGGACGATCATCGCCCAAGTGAAGTAGAAAACTGCAAGGTCAAAATAGGGGAACACCCAGCAACAGGCCAATCGCTCCTTGCAATGCCCCCACTTTTTCAGCAATTTCGACAACAGTTCCTACCGCATCTTTAACTCCACCCAGTAAGCCTTTCAAGGTGATCTTGCTGGGTTTTTCTTTTTTTAGTTCTTCAGCAATTTGTTGCACAACCTGAGTCAATTCTTCTCGATCCTCGAGATCTGCTCCATGAATTTCGATCGCCTGAAGCAAATCTTTAAGGGCTTGAGCAATGTCTGGCTTACCCTCAGCTTGGAGATCACTCGCTAGGTTATAGACAGTTTGAATTGCTTGAGCATTTTGTCCTACCGCAATTGATCCCCCAGTCAATGAGCCGCCAGTCACGACAATGCCTTGATTATTCTCAGTCATCTCATTTACTCCTAGTTTCGATACTTATTATTTTAAAGAGAATCTTGAAGAAGCTAACCAGAATTAATTCTATGAATTATAGAATTTGGTATAAATTACCCAATTCTATTTAATCTTTCAGAACTTAATGCTATGAAAAACACTGAGACAACTCGTTATTTATGTGCAGCAGCACATCTCGATCCCTTCTTCTCTCAACAAGTTATTCAGCAGATTTTGCATGAAGAATATCGAGCCGTTATTGTTCCGGCAGGGCTGGATTTATTCACCATAGTCAAACATTGTTTAAATGCACGGAGAAGACGAATTATCCGAGATATTCTTCTAACGGTAATACTTTGGCTAGCTTGGAGCTATGTTGGTTATCAAATAGAGATTTTGTATTATCCCGATCCCATTAGTGGGTTTTTCCTGACATTAATGGGGATTTTCCCATCTCTATTTTTTCTGGTAGCCTATACGATTATTGCCACTGAATCATGGATTACTCAGTATGAAATTGTTGCCAAAAACTTAACGAAAGGCAATTTTCATCCTGATTGTGTCACACTCCCTAATGAAGAAATTATTAGAAAGAAATTAAGTAACATTTGTGATGAAGCAGATTCAAATGTGGTTGTTTATAGTGGATTTTCGCCATTTGTCGGTTCTGGCGTTGATTTAGGTGGATGGTCTTTTGCATTAGATATCAGCAAGGGTAAAGAAGAAATGGGTCAAAGACTCGAAGCCCAACCCTTTGATGTCGAAGAGATTGATCAATTTATGACCCATGCCCTAGAGAAACTCCAGTTGCCTGACTTGAGTATTCGGAGTTGGCTCTATGTCAATGGCCAGGAAATTCGAGATAATCCCCAGTTCCTACCAGATCTCCTGCGGCGACCTGTAAGTCAAGTTGATCCATCAGTAATGCAACAGTTTCTCAATTTCCCTACAGAATCTATTCGACATTACAGATGCATCCGTGTAATGGGGTGGCAAGGAGAATTAATTCTATCCACATTTTTGAGATTTATAAAGATTGGGGATAATCTCTTTACTGAAGTTAATTATTTTTTACTGACGCCCTTGAAACCGGAATATCGACGCATCGATACTCTATCTTCAAGTCCTAGTTTAAGACATCGATTGCAAACCCTGGGAGGTGCGCTTTTAAGTAGTTTTTTCCTCTGGCCCTTTGCTCCCTTTAGTTTGCTGCTCACGCTATTCAATGCAATCAATCGTCAACTTTCTCGCGGAAAAATCAAACGCCTTATTCGTGAAAATCCAGTGTTTGACTATGGTGCAATGACAAGTATTCGGGAAATGGCTAGTTCTAATCTTTATCGACAGTATTTTCAAAAACTAGATAAAGAGATGTATTTAAAAATTATCCAGAAATCTATCTTGGATGGCATCATTCACTTCTTAGATCAGCACAATATCAATACAGAAGAATTCAAAGAACGGAGTTCGACGATTCTCAATAATGGAGTTATGGTAACGGGTGGATCAATTGAGGCTCAAAATCTCACTGTAGGTGATAGAGCAAAATCAGTGCTCAACAATATTACTCAGCCGATTGGGGCAAAAGCATCTAGTGAATCTCGAAAAACATCGTCTCTTAACTAGACTTCAGCCCCAAGAATACAGCGCACGATCGCCCCATGCGGTAGGATCATGCTGATTTACTTTGCGGTAATTACCGTTCTCAGGAGGATTTCAGCGTGACAACCCGCGTCATCATTGTGCGGCATGGCGAGAGTACCTATAACGTCGAGCGGCGCGTTCAAGGCCACTGCGACAAATCGATCCTCACCGAAAAAGGCCGATCGATGGCCGTCCAAGTGGGGGCTGCGCTGAAGGAACTCACCTTTGATGCCATCTATGCTAGCCCTCTTCAACGGGCGAACCAAACCGCCGCACTCATTGCCGAACAGCTTACCAACGCGCCAACCGTCACCACCACTGACCAACTGAAGGAAATTAACCTGCCTTGGTGGGAAGAACTGCTGTTTGATGATGTGATGAGCAAGTTTCCCGAAGAGTATCGCCAGTGGCGCGATGCTCCCCACCAGTTGAAAATGACGATCGACGATCGTGACTTTTTCCCGGTGGCCGACCTCTACGAACAGGCCAAACGCTTCTGGAACGCTACCCTGCCGCACCATGCCAATCAAACCCTGCTCGTCGTGGCCCACAGTGGCATTAACCGAGCGTTGATTAATAGCGCGATCGGGCTTAAGCCAGAAGACTACCAACGGCTGGATCAGTCCAACTGCGGCATTACCGTGCTCAACTTCTCCGGTGGACTGGGCGATCAGGTGCAAATCGAATCCCTCAACCTCACCGCCCACTTGGGTACCCCCATTCCCAAACCCAGAAAGGATGACGTGGTGCGGTTACTCCTCGTCCGCCATGGCGAAACCCAATGGAACCGGGAAGGTCGCTTCCAAGGCCAAATCGATGTGCCATTGAACGAAAACGGCCAACGCCAAGGCGATCAAGCGGGAGAATTCCTCAAATCCGTCAAGATTGACGCCGCTGTCAGTAGCTCCATGGCACGGCCTAAGGAAACCGCCGAACGGATTTTGCAGCACCACCCTGGGATTCCCCTGCAACTGCGGGACGACCTGCGGGAAATCAGCCACGGTACTTGGGAAGGCAAGCTGGAAGCAGAAATTCGGGCGGAATACCCTGGTTTATTAGATCAGTGGCAATCTCACCCAGAAATGGTGCAAATGCCGGAGGGTGAAAACTTGAATGACGTGTGGACACGGGCGATCGCTGGATGGCAAGCGATCGTAGAACAGGCCCAGCCCGGAACCACCACGCTGGTTGTGGCCCACGATGCCATCAACAAAGCGATTTTGTGTCACGTTGCAGGCTTGGGTCCGGAGTCTTTTTGGAACTTCAAGCAGGGGAACGGGGCCGTCAGCGTGATTGACTATGCTAAGGGAGCCAATGCAGATCCCATCCTGCGAGCCGGAAATATCACGGTTCACCTCGGCGGGGTGCTGGATAAGACAGCAGCAGGTGCACTGTAGGCACAGAACACTGTAGGCACAGAACACTGTAGGCACAGCGCTCTCGTTCAGATTTTCTGGGTTGGCTCGATCGAACCAATCCAGAAAAAATTACTGAGTTTGACAAGGTTATGGCAATTGAAGTTTTGCAACAGGTGCGAGTGATCGATGCGGTGGCAGGCACTGATCGCACGGCGGATGTACTACTGGAAGACGGCATGATTCAAGCCATTGAGGCGCAGATCACGCCACCGGAGGGATCTCAACTGCGATCAGGGCAGGGCTTAATCCTGGGGCCGGGGCTGGTGGATTTGTACAGTCGATCGGGAGAACCAGGCCACGAAGAACGGGAAACCTTGGATTCCTTCATGGCAGCGGCGATCGCAGGCGGCTTCACCCAGGTTAACGTTTTGCCCACCACCACCCCAGCGATCGACAATCCCGCTACCATTAGCTGGATTCGCGAACAGGTGCAATCCCGCCTACTGTCGAGTCTCTCTGCAATGCCTACCTTACCCCGCCTGCAATTTTGGGGCGCACTGACCCTGGAAACCGCAGGGCAACAAATGGTCGAGTTGGGGGAACTGGCTCCCCACGTGGTAGGTTTTGCCGATGGTAAGGCCATCACGAACCTAGCCATGCTGCGACGGATTTTGGAATATCTCCAGCCATTGCAAAAGCCGTTGATGCTGTGGGCCTACGATCCCAGTTTGGCTGGCCACGGTGTTGCGCGGGAAGGGGTGAATGCCCTCAAGTTTGGCTTGCCGGGAATTGCCGTCATGGCAGAAAGTGCGCCCCTCGCTGCGATTTTAGAGCTGTTGCAAGAGATTCCTGTACCCGTCCATTTCATGCGGGTTTCTACCGCGCGGGGTGTGGAACTGATTCAAGCCGCCAAAGCCCAGGGTTTGCCAGTAACCGCCAGTACAACTTGGTTGCACCTGTTGCTAGATACCAACGATCTCGGCACCTACGATCCCAACCTGCGCCTCTCACCCCCCTTGGGCAATCCCAGCGATCGCCTAGCCTTGATTCAAGCGGTCAAAACTGGAGTGATTGACGCCATCGCTGTAGATCACCAAGCCTACACCTACGAAGAAAAAACCGTGGCCTTTGGGGAAGCACCGATGGGTGCGATCGGGTTAGAGCTGGCATTCCCTACGCTGTGGCATTACTTAGTTGAAACTGAACACCTGACAGCGGTGGAACTGTGGCGTGCCCTCAGTTGTCAGCCCTTGGCTTGCTTGGGAAAATCCACCCCTGAACTGACTCTTGGAGGCTGTCACGATTGGATTTTGTTCCAGCCCGACCAAACTTGGACAGTGACTGGACAAACGCTCAAGTCCCGATCGTTCAACACCCATTATTTAAACCAAACCCTACAAGGGCGCGTTTCACAGGTCGGCTAATCAGCTAGGCCACCCCAGAAAACTGGCCATGCAACAAGCTAGCCACGCAAAAACCCTTCAGCGATTGACCAAAAGTAATTGACTAAGGTCTGCGGAAGGGTTTCTGTTGGTTCAACACTAACTGGATTGAGTAGCAAGAATTGAGCAGTCTGCTACTTTTGTGCTTGCTGGTAGTCCGGTTCCGGAGAAATTCCGCCAACCCGATCGGGGGGCCAAAAGCGCACCACTGCCCGACCAATAATTTTTTCCTTCGGCACAAACCCCCAGTAATGGCTGTCGTAGCTATTGTTGCGGTTGTCTCCCAGGACGAGGTACTGGCCTTCCGGCACCGTCGTAGGGGGCAATTCGTACTGGGGATCTTCTTGGATATAGTTTTCCCGCAGGGCTTGATCGTTGATGTAAACCCGTCCACCTTTCACTTCCACCTTATCACCCGGCAGCCCAATCACCCGCTTGATAAAGGCGTCATGGAAATTCTGCTGTTCCAACGCCGGGGTGGGATTAAACACCACAATATCGCCCCGTTGGGGGGAATTGAACTTGTAGCTCACCTTATCCACAATCAATCGATCGTTGATCTGAAGGGTCGGCAGCATGGAACCGGAAGGAATGTAGCGAGCTTCAGCCACAAACTGTCGAATCCCGATCGCGAGAAACGCGCTCAGGCCAATGGTTTTCAGACCTTCTAACCAATGATTTTCGTTATTACCGGACATAGGCTCCAAAATTGGCTCAAAAGTTGCAGATATTCAGCAGATACAGGTAATGGGTAAATGACAGTGAGTGGTTCTAGACAGCATCCGTTAAAACTGATGGGAGAGATTTCCTTCAAGTCAAGCGGGCTGGATAGAGGCCAACAATACATGACAAGCGTTACCACGTCTAGGATCTCTATCAAGATCTCTATTTAAGTTATACACATCCTCGATCGACTTACGCACAAGAGTTTACGCCGAGGGCATGGGGAATTCCCGTACCAATGACCGTAGTGCATCGCCGAGAGTTCCCCTGGATCTGCTGTGTTTGCACGATCGGAATTGGGCATAGGATCTATGATCACGGTACAATCAATACAAATGTACGATACAAATGTAGGATAAAAATATACGGAAAAAGACGTTAACCTTTACTGCCTAGTTTTTCCAGCCTTTCCCTTGTACGCTGTATAGTTGCCTCCCATTATCCAATTTCTCTCCCCATGGCTCAGGAAGCTCCCAAAGAAGAACTCAATTTTCAGGCCATTAGCGATCGTCTGCCGCCCCAGAATTTGGAAGCGGAGGAAGCAATCCTGGGTGGGATTTTAATGGATCCGGAGGCGATCGGGCGGATTACGGATATTGTGACCGTTGAGGGGTTTTACCTGTCGGCTCACCGCAGGATTTATGAGGCAGCACTGGTTCTACATCAGCAGGGCAAGCCCACGGATTTGATGAACGTGGCCACTTGGTTACAGGATCACGGGCAACTGGACAAAGTGGGGGGCCAAAGTCGATTGGTGGAACTGTGCGATCGGACAGTTAGCGCGGTAAACATCGACCAGTACGCCCAACTGGTGATGGACAAATATCTGCGCCGTCGCTTAATTCGAGTTGGCAACGAAATTTCTGCCCTCGGCCACGACACAACCCAGGATCTAGCGGATGTGTTGGACAATGCGGAACAAAAAGTCTTCAACGTGACGCAAACTCGTCCCCAGGAAGGGCTCATGTCTACGGCGGATGTCCTAACACAGACGTTTGCGGAGATTGAAAGTCGCGCTGTAGGGATGGCATTACCCGGTTTGGCCTGTGGTTTTTACGATCTCGATGCTATGACCCAAGGCTTTCAACGTAGCGATTTAATTATCGTTGCAGGTCGTCCGTCAATGGGCAAATGTTTGGCGGCAGCATCGGAAATTCTGCTATCTGATGGCTCCCTAGCCACGATCGAAACCCTCTACCAGCGCCAATCGGCAGAACTTCTCACGCTCAATTCTCAGTTGCAACTGCAACTCACCGAACCATCCGCTTACATTGACGATGGAATTAAACCGCTCTTTCGCGTCACCACTCGCCTAGGGCGACAAATTGAAACAACACTCACCCATCCCTATCTCACGATCCAGGGATGGCGACCATTAGCAGAACTGACGGTGGGTGATCGGGTGGCGGTACCGCGCCGCTTACCGATTACGGGTTCAGAAATCCTGCGGCCCTGTGAAGTGAAATTATTGGCTTATTTGATCGGGGATGGATGCTTGACCCACATTTGTCCCAGTTTTACTAATGTTAATCCAGCGATTCAAGCGGATTTTACAGAAGCTGTGCAACAGTTTGGGCGGCTGAAAATTCGGGCGGAGGATTCCGCTGGACAACGGGCCATGAGTTTTTATATCGCCAATGATGGAGACTCCGTGGCACAGCAGCGGGTGCAATTTGGGCAACGGCTGCGAACTTATATTCAATTAAGAATCGAAGCGGGACAAGGGTCAGCCCGACAATTAGCCGACACCCTGCAAGTGAGTCCGGCTTTAATTTGCGCTTGGCAACGGGGAGAAACAGCTCCCAATCAAGCTACGTTTGAGCAACTTTGTCAGGTGCTGGATGTAGCGCCTGAAACGTTAGTTCCGGGGGGCTATGGGTCGATCGCGAGTGAAAATGCCTTGACGGAGTGGTTAAAACAATTAAATTTGTGGGGTAAATCAGCCCATGACAAAACTATTCCAGATGTCGTGTTTCGACTGGAACGATCGCAGTTGGCGCTATTCTTAAATCGGTTATTTGCAACGGATGGCTGGGCAACGGTGCTGGCCAGTGGACAGTCGCAACTAGGTTTTGCCAGTGTGAGTGAGAAGCTAATCCGGCAAGTGCAACATTTACTGCTACGGTTTGGCGTGATTGCAGCTCTCAAGGCTCGATCGGTGAAGTATCAAGCAGGGCGGCGATCGGCATGGCAATTGGATATCACCGATGCCTGCTCGATTCGGAATTTTATTGATGAGATTGGTATTTTTGGTAAGGAGCCTGCTCTAAATCAAGTAGATGCCGCGATCGGACAGCGACGCTACCAAACCAATCGGGATCTGGTTCCCGTTGAGATTTGGCCAACAATTTCGGCAGCAAAGGGAGACGAAAGCTGGAAATCCTTGGCAACCCGAGCAGGATTTCGTAGCACCAGTAATATCCATGTGGGTAAGCGATCGCTAACTCGAAATCGTCTGTTAGCTTTGGCAACCGCGTTAGACCACGCAGAGTTACAAGCGCTTGCCACCAGTGATGTGTATTGGGATGAGATTGTCGCGATCGAGTCCGTGGGGATGGGTCAAGTTTACGACTTAACGATTCCGGATACCCATAATTTTGTTGCCAATGACATTTGTGTTCATAACACAAGCTTTGTTCTAAACGTTGCCAGAAACATTGCATCTTACCATAAGCTTCCCGTTGCAGTTTTCAGTTTAGAAATGTCTCGTGAGCAATTGGTACAGCGTTTACTCTCCAGTGAAGTTCGCATTGAAAGTAGTCGCCTGCGGGCAGGTCGCATTAGCAATCAGGAATGGGAACCGCTGGGTCATGCCATCAGCACCCTATCGCAGATGCCGATTTTTATTGATGACAGTCCGAACCTGAGCGTGACGGAAATGCGATCGCGGGCAAGACGGCTCCAGGCGGAAAATGGTGGAGCATTAGGGCTGATTTTGATCGACTATTTGCAGTTGATGGGCAGCGGAGGTAACGATAATCGAGTACAGGCGTTGTCGAACATTACCCGATCGCTTAAAGCTCTAGCACGGGAGTTAACCGTCCCTGTTATTGCACTCTCACAGCTGAGCCGCAGTGTGGAATCCAGAACAGACAAACGGCCTATGATGTCTGACTTGAGAGAATGTGTCACTGGAGAGACGCTGGTGATGTTGGCAGATGGTCGGTGTATGCCGATTCGGGATCTCGTTGGACAACAACCTCATGTCCTTGCAATGACACCAGAGGAAAAAATCACGATCGCTCAAAGTGATTTGGTTTGGAGTGTTGGAACGAAGCCAGTTTTTGCCATGAAACTTGCCAGTGGTCGAGTGTTAAAAGCCACAGCTAAGCATCGCGTCTATACGGCCCACGGATGGCAAGAGCTACAATACCTACATCCAGGTGATCGCGTGGCGATCGCTCGACACTTACCTGAACCAATCCAATCAGCTAACTTGAATGACTCCAATTCTTGGCAAGACAATCAATTAATTTTGCTCGGTCATTTGATTGGGGATGGTAGCTATCTCAAAGGACAGCCCTTACGGTACACAACGTCATCCGAAGAGAATAGCCAAATCGTTGCTGACGCAGCTCGAAGCTTCGGAGTAATCATTAATCGACATCCTGGAAAAGGGAATTGGCACCAACTGGTCTTTAGTGGTAATGGAAATCGCTGGCATCCAAAAGGAATCAATTTATGGCTAAGAAAATTAGGGATTTTTAACCAACGTTCCCATGCAAAACATTTACCTAGTTCAGTATTTACGCTAAGTAACCGACAAGTTGCCGTTTTATTAGCTCATCTTTGGGCAACAGATGGGACTTATCACGTCCCTAAATCAAACAACACAAGCAGTCGAATTCATCTTTCCACTTGTAGTATCAGACTTGCCCATGAAGTAGCAACGCTTCTTCTCAGATTTGGTATTGTGGCCAGAATTCGGACTGTGCAACAAGCAGAATTTCGTCCTATCTACCTAGTAGAAATTTCTGGCAAGATGATGCAGATGGTATTTCTAGAGCAGGTGGGGGCTGTTGGCTGCAAAGTAGAAGATGCAGAGCGTTTAAAAAATTACTTGGCGAGTATTGCAGCTAATCCCAATCGTGATACGTTGCCTCAAGAAATCTTTGCAGCTATTCGTTTACGAATGCAGGAACAAGGAATTACCACCCGTCAGATGGCTACTTTGCGCGGGACATCCTACGGTGGATCATCTCACTTTAATTTTGCGCCTTCTCGAGAAGTTGTTTTTGACTATGCATCACTTTTGCATGACTCGTTTTTGCTGCAAAAAGCAACTTCCGATCTATTCTGGGATGAGATTGTCAGCATTACCCCGATCGGTGAGGAAGAAGTCTTTGACTTAACTGTACCGGGGCCTGCATCTTGGTTGGCGGATGGTATTGTCAGTCACAACTCCGGGGCGATCGAGCAGGATGCAGATTTGATTATGATGTTGTATCGCGATGAGTACTACAACAAAGACACCGTCGATCGGGGGGTGGCGGAAGTTATTATTAGCAAACATCGTAATGGCCCCACAGGAACCGTTAAACTGTTGTTTGAACCGCAATATACTCAGTTCAGAAATCTGGCAGCCCCTAACCGAGAATAGTCAGGGCAAACCATTGCTGAAAAGCATCCCAGAAAATCGTTGCAAAACGTTGATGAATTGCACAGGACGTTGATGTATGTGGGACGATCGCGATCTTTCACCAACCCTCTCCTACTCCGTCAGAGAAAGCAAGAAAGCCAAACGAGTCAGTTTACGAATGTCCCTCGATGGCAATTTAGAAGTCGTGATCCCCATCGGCTTTGACCGTTCTGCCATTCCGGCGATCGTCGCTAAACATCAAACCTGGATCGACAAAACTCAAACCAAACTTGCCTCTCAGGCGTCTCCCTCCAAAAAAAATCAACGGGAACTCTTACCCAAAACGATCGACCTACAAGCCACCACCGAATCCTGGCAAGTGGAATACACTCCAGCCAACGTCAAAAGCATTCGGATTTCGGAAATAGAACCCTACGTAGTTCTTTGGGGGAATACGCACAACGATCGCCTCTGTCGCAAAGCCCTGAAAAGCTGGCTGACCCGCCGTGCCGAAGCCTTTTTGATCCCCTGGATTCAGTCCCTCAGCCAAGACTTGGATCTGCCCTGTAACCGCATCACCGTGCGCGGCCAGAAAACCCGCTGGGGTAGTTGTTCCAATGAGGGCAACATTAGTTTGAACTACAAACTGCTCTTCCTGCCGCCCCAGTTAGTCCGGTACGTCCTCATCCACGAACTCTGCCACACCGTCCACTTCAACCACTCCCCCGCCTATTGGCAACTCGTCGCCGAAAAAGATCCCCACTACAAAAAATCCGACCAAGCTTTGAAAGAAGCGCTCAAGTGCGTTCCCCACTGGGTTGATCGGGATTAAGCGATCGGACTCAACTAGCTCAGGCATCGGACTACCTCCTAGAAAGCCACGGGTAAATGCGCTACCCGTCCCCATCCCTTGATATGCTTGAGCTTTGATAACAAACTTTGCCGCAAGCAGTCTAAGAACCGCGTCTAAGAACCTATGCCTGCCACGTTAGAAAACCCTGTGACAACGTTTCCCTTAGCCGCCGTCGTCGGACAGGAAGCCATCAAAATGGCGCTTCTGCTAGCCGCCGTTGATCCTGGATTGGGAGGCGTCGTGATTTCTGGGCGACGGGGTACGGCCAAATCCGTGATGGCACGGGCGATCCATGCGTTGCTGCCCCCGATCGAAGTGGTGGAAGAATCGATCGCCAATTGCGATCCCACCCACCCCGAGGAATGGGACGACCTGACCCGCGAAAAATATGCCCACGTTGCCGAAGTTCCCACCAAAATTATTCCGGCCCCCTTCGTACAAATTCCCTTGGGGGTGACGGAAGATCGCTTACTCGGTTCCGTGGATGTCAGCCAGTCGATCAAACAGGGGGAGACGGTATTTCAACCGGGACTCCTGGCAGAAGCCAATCGCGGCGTGCTTTACATCGACGAAATCAACCTCCTGGACGACCAAACCGCCAACCTGCTGCTGAGTGCCCTAACCGATGGCCGCAACATCATCGAACGGGAAGGCATCAGCGTCCAACACCCTTGCAAACCGCTCTTAATCGCCACCTACAACCCCGAAGAAGGCGACCTGCGGGAACATTTACTCGATCGCATTGCGATTTCCCTGTCCGCTGACATGGTGTTAGGGCTAGATCAGCGGGTGGATGCAGTCATACAAGCCACGGAATACGCCAATGATCCCCGCGCCTTCCTCGACCAGTACGCCGAAGACATCGACGGGCTGAAAACCCAAATTCTCCTAGCGCGGGAGTGGCTGAAGGAAGTCACGATTACCCAGCAGCAGATTGCATATCTCGTCAGCGAAGCCATTCGTGGTGTAGTGCAGGGCCACCGGGCGGAATTGTTTGCCATTCGAGTGGCGAAGGCCCATGCGGCTTTGGATGGGCGCAATACGGTCAATGCGGAGGATCTGCGTAAGGCTGTGGAGTTGGTGATTGTGCCCCGCGCCACGGTGATCCAAGCCCCACCGCCCGATCAACCGCCGCCCCCGCCG
>NZ_JBLZFX010000116.1:0-18725 GCF_050753345.1 Alkalinema pantanalense CENA528
CTCACAGTCTATGCAAATCGTCTGTATACAGAGCTACTCTTTAAGATGCGCTTACCCTGGGTTGGGTCAGTCCTCGGCTGGGTATCCGCTTTACGATCGGGGCCAGTGGGTTAGAAATTTACGATCCCCAAGGTCAGCGGTTCTTAACCTTTACGGAACTAGGCCAACAGGCCCAAGCCGAAAAGCAGTGGGCTGATGCGGAAAAAGACAGAGCCGATCGGTTGGCGGCCAAACTCCAAGAACTGGGCATCGATCCCACGACGCTGTAAATTTCCTCACTACCAATTTTCTCACTACCGAGCTAACGGGATTGAGTCAGGTAGAGTTCATCGATGTTCCACAGCCCCCAAAAGGGTAAACCGTTGTATTGCAAGCCCTGCACCGGGTTACGCACCGCCATCAGCGCCCGATCGTTGACCAAATGGATAATCGGTAACTCTTCCTGCACCAGTTGCTGGAATTGCCCATAGATTTTCTTGCGTTTTTCTAGGTCAAATTCCCGTGCCCCTTCCCGGAACAGGCGATCGATTTCTACTTCAAAGGGCTTCGGCGCATAGTCCTGAATGGGTGGCTGCCCCGGTTGCTGCTTCAGATTAAACGAGTGGGAACCGCCACTGCTCATCCACAGGTTGGCCACCAAATGGGGTTCCACACCGCCCTCAAACCCCACCATATGGGTATCCCAATCCCGTGAACTATTAATCTTGTCCACCAGCACATTAAAGTTAATCGCTTGGAAATTCACCTTCATGCCGATTTTATTCAAATCCTGCTGCACCTGCGCCGCGATCGCCACCCGCACGAGATTATTGGCATTGGTGATGAGTTCAAACTCGACGCGATTCCCCCGATCGTCGAACAGTTCGCCCTGGGCATTGTAGCGAAAGCCTGCCTGTTGCAGTAATTCTTTGGCCTTGGCGGGATTGTAGCCATAGGTTTTCAAGCCCTGCTGGGGCGAGAGATAAAAGGGACTTTGCACGGAAACCGGGGAATGCTGAACGACACCCAAGCCTCGGAAAATATTGTTATTAACCCGTTCCTTATCAAGGCTGTAGGCAACGGCTTGGCGAAATAGTTTGTTATTGAACCAGCGGGATTTTTTGGGATCCACAAAGGGTTTGCCATCTTTATTTTTTGCCGTACTCAGATTGAAGACAAACTGCAATACCCCCGACCACGGCCCCCCATCCATTAACCGAAAGTTACCCCGTTGCTCTTCCCGTTTCAGCAATGCATAATATTCTGCTTTCAACGGACGGGCATCTCCCATCACATCCAAATCGCCCGATCGAAATTTCAGCAATTGCAGATCTTGATTTTCAATGACCTTCCAAATGATTTTTTCGATTTTCGGTAGGGTTTCGCCATTCGCTCCCTTACGCCAGTAGTAGGGATTGCGGCGAAAAATCACCCGTTGTCCCGTGGTGTAACTGTCTAACATGTAAGGGCCGTTAACCACAATGTCCTTCGGATTGGTATCCGTGCCCCAAGTGCTGAGAAACTTTGGATTCCCCTTTTGATCCAATTCGTTGAGCGATCGCTCTAACTTATGCTTTGGCAGAATGGCCACCGAACCCGTGCGGCCTCCTGTGGTTGTGTGCAGAAACGGCGAAAACGGTTCCGGAAAGGTAAACTCCACTCGCCGATCGTCCAATTGCCGCACCTTGGGAAACTCACCCTTCGCGCCGATGCGAATTTGATCCTTGGATTCGATCGGCACCTTTTCGTTAAAAACAATCTCGTTATAGGTAAACACGACATCCGCTGCGGTGAGGGGATGCCCATCGGACCAGCGCAGCTCTGGCCGCAGGGTAAACACCACCTTCTTTTTGTCCGGTGAGAACTCCCATTTCTCCGCCAGTGCGGGTTCCACTGCCCCCGTCATACCATTTTCGCGGGTCAAGCCCTCATGGCTAAACAGAAAAATATTGGGCACCGAGGCACTGTTGGCGTAATTAAAGGTTTTGGGATCGATCGGGGTTAGCAATCGCAGTGTTGTTCCAGACTCTTTTGTCCAGCGATGGGGATCACAACCCACTAGCGTAATTGCTAGTAATCCTAATCCCAACCCGGTTCTCAACCCTTTTGGAAAACTGATCATTAGTCTTCCACCTTCAACTCATGGAGATTCCACAGGGCTTCTCCGCCTTCTGGATAGCGAACGCCCTTGATTCGATCGCGCACCGCTGCCATAATCCTTGCATTGACGAGGTAGATAAAGGGCACTTGTTCCTGGGCAATTTGTTGGAACTGGTTGTAAATCTGTTTTCGCTTCGTTTCATCCAGTTCCTGAGCACCTTTGATATACAGTTGCTCAATCTCTTTTTCCCAATCGGAAACTACCCGTCCTTCCACTGGAGGTGCGGATGGCCCTGGTTTTTGGTTAAACAGGTGCGATCGGCCATCGGTCAGCCACATATTGGAACCGCCATGGGGATCGAGTCCCCCACCTCCATAGGCCATTAGCACCGCATCCCAATCCATGGAGTTATCCACCTTATCACTGAGTACATTAAAGTCGATCGCGCTCAGTGCTACTTCCATGCCAATCTGAGCCAAATCCTGTTTGATTTGCGAGATCATTTGTACCCGCAAGACGTTACTCGCATTGGTGGTAATTGTGAACTTCACAGGATTGCCATCAGCGTCTACTAACTTGTTATCGCTGGTGTATTTGAAGCCTGCGGATTGTAGGATTTGTCTGGCCCGTTCTGGATTGTAGTTATAAGTTTTCAAGCCCTTCTCTGGGGGTAAATAAAAGGGGCTTTGCTGCACAATACTGGAATGAACCCGTGACCCTAGACCGCGAAACAGGTTGGTATTCATGCGATCGAGATCCAGGGCATAGGCCACCGCTTGGCGGAACTTCACGTTGTTAAACCACTTGGATTTCACCGGATCAACTAAAGGCTTACCGTTGCGTTTGCCCTGGTTGAGGTTGAAGGCCACAAAGGTAAAAATCTGCCGAGGGCCACCCATATAAAGCGTAAATTTGCCCCGTTTTTCCTCTTGCTTCAAGAGGGCGAAATCCTCTGGGCGAATCGGTTCCACCAGATCTGGGCCACCGGAGCGAAACTGTTGCAATTCCGTATTTTGATTTTCTACGGATTTCCAAACAATCCGTTCAATGTAGGGTTGCTGTTGATTTTTCTGATCTTTGCGCCAGTAATTGGGGTTGCGTTTAAAAATTACCCGTTGGTTAGGGGTGTAGCTATCCAGCACATACATGCCATTGCAAACGATCTGCTTGGGATCGGTTTCCGTGGTCCAAGTGGACAGAAACTTCGGTTTGCCATCCACCTTTTCTCGCACCGTGGCTTCCAACACATGTTTCGGCAAAATGGCCAGACCTAGCTGGCGTAGGAACGGTGCAAAGGGTTCTGGTGTGGTAAATTCCACCCGCCGATCGTCAATTTTGCGAATGGTTGGAAGTTTACGATCTTTACCAATTTTGAGCACATCTTGAATATCCGTCGGGATATCAGGGTTGAAATACACATCCCGAAAACTAAACACTACATCATCTGCCGTCAATGGTTGTCCGTCCGACCATTTCAAGTCAGGCCGTAGGGTGACAATCACTCGTTTTTTATCGGGCGAAACTTCCCAAGACTCTGCTTGGATAGGTTCTAGTTCGCCAGTCAAGGTATTTTCGTTGATCAAGCCTTCATAAAGGTAACCAAAAACGTTAGGGCTTTCGTTGCTCAGCGCATAGTTAAAGGTTTTAGGATTACTAGTTTGGCTAATGATGAGTTCAGGGACGCGGGCCGCTTGGCTTTTGAAATTGGCAGGACTACAGGCTGCTAATTGCAGCGAAAGGCAGAGGGCGATCGTGGCCCAGAGAGCAACCCATCGCCATGTTTTGCGCCGAAAAAGTCCCACCATAGCCAAATCCAATTGTTTGTTCAAGGGTCATTGCCCTCTATTGTACTGTTGAATCCTAAACTGGATAGGCCAGGAGCGCGTTTAGGCTCCCGGCACTTTGAGTCAGACGGTTGCGATGAGATGGGTGCAATTAGGCGGTTGCGATAACTGCTGGCGCTACTTGGCTAGCTCGGCTTCGATCGCGGAAACCAAGCTCTCAGGGGTTGCATTGCTGGCATAGCGAGCCACCACTTCCCCTTGCTTGTTCACCAGGAATTTTTCAAAGTTCCATTTCACGTCCCCTTGGGGTTGCGTTTGGGTCAGTTCTGCGTAGAGCGGATGGCGATCGCTGCCGAGGATTTTCACCTTGTCAAATAAATCAAACGTTACTCCATAGCGGGTTTCACAAAACTGCTGAATTTTTTCATTGGAATCCGGCTCCTGCATCCCAAAGTCATTGCAAGGGAACCCCAATACTCGCAGCCCTTGATCAGCGTATTGTTGCTGCAGGGCTTCCAACCCCTTGTACTGCCCCGTGTAGCCACAGTAGGACGCCACATTAACGATCAGCAAAACATGGCCTGCATAGTCCGCGAGTTTCTTTTCATCGCCAGCAATGGTTTTGACGGTGATATTGGAAATGTTAGTCATGGTATTCAATCAGTAGGTTCGATCGTGAAATGACGTACGGAAAAATCCTCGTTTAGTCTAGCAAATACCGTCCTCACAGGTTCCTCACGCGGCTGTGACAGGCTAGAGGCAAGATGCCTGTAACCAGCAAATTGTGGGAAATCACTACATTGTGGGAAATCACTACATTGCGGGAAATCACTACGATGACACAATTTCGTCCCTTCACCGATTCCAACCCTAACTCAAAGCCGATGCAGTCCCCCGCAGCACCGGAAAGATTGTCGTCTGAATTCCCTCCTTCAGAGCCACCGCCCTTACCGCGATCGCCATCTCCACCGCCCTCGCACCAATTGCCAAGGCTTGCCTGGAAACCGCTGATTTATGGGGCCCTGGGGGTTGGAGTTGTGGCAGTCACGGTTTGGGCCTTTCAGCCTCGTCCCATTCCGGTCGATCTAGCCCCGGTGAGCCGGGGAGATCTCCAGGTCACATTGCAGGCCGAAGGAAAAACTCGGGTGCGCGATCGCTATGTCATTGCCGCCGACGTTGCTGGACGCCTCGATCGCATTGTGCTCGAAGAAGGCGATTCAGTGCAAGTGGGTAGCGTGGTGGCTCAGATCGATCCATTACCGGCCAATGCTTCCGTCCAAGCGGCTCTCAGCCAATTGGCAGAATGGCGAGCCGAACGGGCAGGCGTGGCCACCCAGCGTCCCAAAACAGAAACGATCGACCAAGCCCGGACTCGCATCCAAGCCGCAGAAGCCCGCTATCGACAGGCCGAAGCGCAGGTTGCCCAAGCTCAAGCAGATTGGGAGCAAGCCCAACGGGATCAAGATCGATCGCGGCAATTAGAATCCCAAGGCGCAATTTCTCGCAATGCTAGAGAAATCAGTGAACTGAATGCCATCAGCAAAGCAAAAGATTTGGAAACTGCAAAACTAGCTGCCCAAGCTGCTGCTGCTGAGGTGGAGGTTGCTAAGGCGGCGCTAGTTGTGGTGCAAAAAGAACAGTCCGATCCCGATTATCTCCTCCGGGTTTATGATGCCCGCATTGTAAGCGCTGAAGCTGAACTGGCCAAGGTGCAAAAAGAGGCCCAACGCACAGTCATTCGATCGCCGATCGCCGGTAAAGTCCTACGGATTCGCCAAAAAAGTTCCCAATACGTCACCGAAGGCACACCCCTGATCGAAATTGCCAACCCCAAACAGCTAGAGCTAGTCATTGATGTCCTCTCCACCGATGCCGTTCAGCTCAAACCGGGAACCCCCATTTTGATTGCCCAAGGCAGCGGCAACCCAGCAATTCGGGCCAAAGTCCGGTTAATTGAACCGTCCGCCTTTACTAAAGTCTCCGCCCTCGGCGTGGAAGAACAGCGGGTCAATGTGATTGGGGATTTTATCGATTCCGGCGATCGCTTTGGCGATGCCTATCGGGTGGATGTCAATTTTATCGTCTGGCAGGGTCAGCAGGTGTTGCAAGTTCCCGTTAGTGCGCTATTCCGCTGCCAAGACACTGCTTGGTGTACGTTTGTTGTCCAGGATGGTGTTGTGCAGCAGCGATCGATCACGATTGGCCACCGCAGTGAAGCGGCGGCAGAGGTGCGTCAAGGATTAACCGAAGGCGAAACGGTGATTACCCACCCCACAGGGCAGATTAAAGCGGGTGTGCGAGTGACTCGATCGAACTAATCGTCACTCCGTAGAGTATGCTCCTTCGGATTTGCCCCTTTCTTTTGTTCTCTTAGCGAATAATGTGGGCAGCCTAGAGTTAATTACCTTGAAACGTTAAGGAAAATTCTCATGGCAGACGTTCGGGCTGTGGTCGGCGATCCTTCTGAAGTATGGGATGATTTGAGCTGGGATGACTTGAGCCAAACAGAACAACAACTTTGGGGCAATTTGGGTTGGGATGCGGACAGTTGGGAAGAAGAAACTGATCCGCCTGCATCCAGCGAAAAGTATTGGGAAGATTTGAGCGGTTCAGAACGTCAATCTGCTGAAGCCCTCGGCTATACCCAAGAAACGTGGGATGGAGAAGATGATGAAGAGGAAGATGACGAAGAATAGTCATCGTTCAACCTAGTCATTTCTCAATTTGATTCCTTCCTTTTCCAACACTCAAACCCTTCGGGACTAGAAGCAGGACAGTCTGTTTCTAGTCTTATTTTTTAGGGATATAACCCCAGCCATGTAAACTCAGCGATATAAGATCGGTAATGTAAAAAGTAATGTATTTAATCTGATGAGATTTAGAAATTATTTATATGCTAGAGATAGCAAGAAAGTACTGTAGTGGAAATTACAGCCACTATTCTCGGAGAGTTCACTATGCTGAAAAAATCCTCCTTGGAACGCGATGATAATCACCCTGCACCAACGCACCTTCATCCAGTTCCCCCCCTAATGGAAAACGAAATTCTCAAGCATTCCCCCAATTTACAAAATGCCCGATCGCCCCTTTGGGCTGGACTGACCGATCGGGATACTGGAATGGGTCGGGTTTTGCAACAACTCCAAAACCACAGTTCAACCGGGGCTTCGACCACCGGCGGAGATTTCAATATTGATCAGTCCCTAGCGCAAGTTTCCGGCGAAGAAGCCGTTGGCGGCACAGCACCCACCCCAGAACAAAACGTTGTTGAGGACTTAGCCGTTGCGGTGGGCATTGAAATTCCCGATCGGGAGTGGCTCCACACTACAGAAATGCTGGAAAATCGAGACTCCCATCGTTGGGAACTGGATCCCAAATCCTCGGAAGACTATTCTGATCGACGGGATTGGTAGGTGTTGCGGGAACGGTTTACCAAAACATTGATTCCACCATCCGAGAACCCCCTGCCCGTAGGGCTAAGGTTGAGTGCAGCGCAGTAAAAACTAACGTGATGGGAACCGTTAGAAAATGTACCGTGCGAAGCGCTTGCCAGTCGTTGCCAAAAAGTTCCAGAATCCAAGCAAATTGTGCTGGTTTGTACATGCCTAACCCTGTCAGGATCGCTAGTAACAACATAGGTACGATCGCGGTATAAACCAAGCGATGCAATGCATAAACTTTGCGTTTGGGATTTTTACCTTGGATTAAAGCTTTCCCATCATTGCAGCCCACATAGCGAATTCTCCAGCGCCGGGTCGCCAAAATATAAACGCCATACCACAACAAATTGAGGGCGAAGAGATTCATCCCGGCAAAGTGCCAATCGCGTCCCCCCGCCAACCAGCCACCGAGGCCCAAAATGGGGGGAATGTGCCAACCCGCTCGGCCTCCAAAGACTGGATTAGCATTATAAATTTGCAGACCACTGGTGAGCATGATCGCCACACTGATGAGATTGAGCCAGTGGAATACTTTTGTCGCGATCGCGGGCTTGGGCCAAGGCTTGGGCGTGGAAGTAGCAGTCATGGGAGATCACAACAAAAGGGCAGATCTATGGTAATCGATCGCTTCCGCAATCCATCCCGATCTGCCCCAAGTCTTTCGATCGACTAGGCTTCAAACTATAGGTCTATAGATCGCAAACCATAGATCGCAAACCATAGCCTTCCTCTCTAACGTTTCCCGTTAGTTGTCACGGTTCCCTTATCCGTTTTAGCCAGGATTCGCTCTGCCAACTTATCCGGTACTTCCTGCAAGTGGTCGTACTGCCAAGCAAAATTCCCGACCCCCATGGTGAGCGATCGTAGCTCCACAATCATGTCGTGCATTTCCGCCTGGGGAATTTGGGCTTGCACCTCATCCCAGCCGACCCAACCCGCTTTGGCGTCATAGCCCAGGATTTGGCCCCGACGACCACTGACCAAGCGCAGCACCTTGGAGGTAAAGTCCGTGGGGACGGAAATCGTAATGCTGAGAATCGGTTCCAGCAAAATTGGTTCGCACTTGATAAGCCCTTCTTGCATGGCAATGCGTCCTGCTTGCTTGAACGCTTGTTCGGAACTATCCACGTTGTGGTAAGAGCCATCGGTCAGCGTTACAGCAATATCCACGATCGGGAATCCCAACGGCCCCTGATTGAGGTATTCTCGCACCCCCATTTCCACCCCCGGAATGTATTGTCTAGGAACAACACCGCCGACAATGGTTTCGCTAAAGCTGAAGCCATCACCCCGACCCACGGGTTTAATCTCTAAATGCACATCGCCAAACTGCCCATGGCCACCGGTTTGGTGTTTGTAACGCCCGTGGGATTTGGTGGATTTGCGAATGGTTTCCTTGTAGGGAACCTGCGGTTTGCGGGTCACCATGGGCAGGTTATATTTCCGCCGTAGGCGATCGAGGGCCACTTGCAAATGGATATCCCCTTGTCCCCACAGAATAATTTCATGGGTATCGGGATGGTGTTCCCAACTCAGCGCCGGATCTTCTTCCAACAGTTTGGTCAATGCTGTGGTGAGTTTTACTTCATCGTTGCGTTTTTCCGCTGCGATCGCTAAGGCGAATACAGGAGAAATCAGTTCTGCCTGTGGTAAGGGTTGTAAATTAGTGCCAGTGGTGAGAATGTCTCCGGTTTTAATGCCTTCCATCCGCCCCAAGGCCACAATGTCCCCCGCCCGCGCCGTTTGCACTGACTGCGTTTGCATCCCCGTGAGGCGATAGAGTCCACCGATTCTGACTCCGTTCAGCGTCATGCCATCGGTAATTTCGCCCTGCCAAACCCGCGCTAGCGTCAGCTTGCCGCCTTGGGGGGTGTAGTAGGTTTTGAGCACTTGCGCGATCGGGTCTTTCCCCGCAGCGACTAAGCCCCAATGATCGGCGGTGGCATCGGCTTCCGGCGCTTCACGCACTAAGGCATCCAATAAAGGTCGTACCCCAAAATCCCGATCGGCCATGCCAAAGAATACCGGCACAATTTGATCGGCTCCCAATTCCATCTTCAGATCTTGGAAAATTTCATCTTCCGATGGCGCAATATCTTCTAGCAATTCCTCCAGTAAGTGATCATCGAAGTTCGCTAGCGTTTCCAACATTTCTGTTCTAGCGATGTGTTCCTCCGTTTCCAGTTCCTTGGGGAAAGGAACCGGATCTGCCGGAGCGCCGGGGTGGTAGTGGAAGGCTTGCTCGGTGACTAGATCGATAAATCCCAGCAGATTTTCGCCCCGACCGATCGGATATTGGTGCGGCACCAGCGGTCGGCTGGAAATGCCCTTCAGCGCATGCAGCACCTCCATAAAGTCCACATCGGCCCGATCCATTTTATTGAGGAAGACCAGGTGCGGGATTTTCAAATCATCCAGGAATTTGAAGAGGGGGGATAGATTCAAAACCCGATCGACCACTGGTTCGCAGACAATGACCACCGCATCCACACCCACGAGGGCATTGTAGGTTTCCTGGGCAAATTCCACGGAACCGGGGCAGTCTAAAACAGTCAATAAAATACCGCCATGGGATGTGCTGGCGGCGTTCACTTCAACGGACATTTGCCGATCGCGGGCTTCTGGCGAACTATCCCCGACCGTATTTTTCTCTTGAACCGAACCTTTACGGGTAATGGCTCCCGTGACAAATAGTAAGCTTTCTAATAACGTGGTTTTTCCGCTGAGGTAGGGGCCAACGATCGCAACGCTTCGTGACCCCGAGAGTCTTCTTTCGGTCATGATAGATCCCTCTCTTACATGTAGCGAATGGATGTAGCGAATGAGTTGGAGGGATGAAGAGATGGAGAGCCGATCACTAAACCACGAGGATAGAAATTTTTGGAATAGAGACCTTGGGACGTACTGGAAGGAGTTCAGCGAGAATTCCAGCACGGGGAGAGGAGAATTCGAAATATTTGTGCAGAAGACCTAAATCCATAGTATCTAGGTAAATATTGACGAATCCTGAGGCTCGTCACCTCTTCAACCTTGCGTTTAACTTTGAGATAAGCTGTACCTGCTTGATGACATTATCCCGATATTCTGAGTCTCAAGCACGATCGTCGCAGCATGTTTTAACAAATCCCTAGGGTTTCGTTAAGAAATACCGCTTAAGTTATCCTATTCGGTTAACTTTTCGAGATTTAATTATCCTGGCTGTGCCATTTCACCCGTTATGGGACTTGGGCCAGAACGCTATAGAATTTGAGCTAAAAACCGCTGGGTACGCTCTTCTTGGGGATTTTGGAAGAATTCCTCCGGCGGGGCAATTTCGACGATCGCACCACTGTCCATAAAAACGATGCGATCGGCCACTTCCCGTGCAAAGCCCACCTCATGGGTCACCACGACCATGGTCATACCAGACTGGGCCAGGGATTTCATTGCATCCAGCACCTCTCGCACCATTTCTGGGTCAAGGGCCGAGGTGGGTTCATCAAACAGCATAATTTTGGGCTGCATGGCCAGGGCACGGGCGATCGCGACCCGCTGCTGCTGGCCCCCGGAAAGCTGACCGGGATACTTGTGAGCCTGTTCCAGAATGCCCACCCGTTCCAGCAGTTGCATGGCGACCTCTTCGGCTTTGGCGGCGCTCCATTTTCGGACGTGGGTGGGAGCCAGGGTGATGTTTTGCAGCACCGTCAGGTGGGGAAACAGGTTGAACTGCTGGAAGACCATGCCCACTTCCTGGCGGATTTTTTCGATATTCTTCAGGTCTTGGGAGAGTTCAATCCCGTCGATCGTAATTTGTCCCTGCTGGTACTCTTCCAGCGCATTAAAGGTGCGGATGAAGGTGGACTTCCCAGACCCCGACGGCCCCATGACCACCACCACCTCACCGGGATAGACTTCTAGGCTCACCCCTTGTAGCACTTGAAACTGGCCGTACCATTTCTGGACATTCTGGGCAGTGATGATAGGCACCCGATCGGCTCGATCGATCTGCGCCGAAGATTTGTTGCTAGACGCAGACTGCGGGTCAAAGGTCATGGGGTACTCCTTGCTCAGCGTTGCCCTTACTCAGCAAAGCTATTCTACTGTGTCCTCAATTGTTCAGGGTACCAGCCCTTGGCAGGTCACACCAGAGATCCGTTCCAACTCAACAACCAGTTCCCACTCAGGAATTTTCTAAGAAATAACCGCCCCGATTCATCTACCCATCCACCCCTCTACCCATCCCCTTGGGATTGTATTGGTACACCGTTCCCTAAACAAAATGATAGGGGGGCAATTCTTCACTCACTTGCACTTGCCAAAATGGACAATGGGACTGCCAGTCTGAAACCGTTTGCTGAAGATTATTGGCCCGATCGAGCAACAAGTGCACCTGATGGCCACTACCTGCAACGAACTTGGCCCCGATCGTTGCCATCATGCCCAACATCATTTCAAAGGAGGTTCTTTGCTTTTGTTGCCAGTCATATTGGCGCTCTGCCATCTGCTTTTTCGCTTGAAAATAAGCGCGGCCTTTGAGTTGTGGGTTGAGATCTTCTTCCGGGCAATCCACGGGAGAGAGCTTTAACAAATATTCTGCTTTGCCATCTAGATCGGTCAGTTTGTTGAGATAGTGAGAAGCGCTCTCCTGCAAATGCTGGAGCAAATCATACTCCGACGCAAATTCAGTCCCAAATCGGAGGGGCAGAATTGTCGTCTGAGCAAACAGAACCCGCAATACACAATCATGAATCATCACGGCCTGAAGCAAGGCGCGATCGTCTTCTTCGCAGGATCGAAGACTAAAACCCGGTTCGACAATGGCAGAAATTCCATGGTGCTTGACGATCGTTAACTCATTGGCCATCCCAGTGGGCAGACAAATATTGGTATCGTCGGTGAAGGCATAGGTATACATATCTACTCAGCCTCCTCCATGGCCTGAATGGCTAACAACAGTTCCTCTTCTTGGATTTCAAAAGTCTCTTCGTCCAGTTCTCCCATATCAAAGGCCATTTGCAGGGCTAACAGCCGTTTGTGTAAATTTTCCTTTTGATCCAGTTCCACCATGACGCGATCGTGAACTTGTTCTGCGATCCAAGTCAAACCCGTAATCGGTGCAAACAAAATTTGATGCAGCATTCTTAAAATCCCTCAGTTCCATTCCAAAAACAGTTTGATTTAATGAAGCTGCGCAAAGTTATAGGGAGCGGTGAAGTTGTTGTAGCGGATTTTGAGACGATCGGGAAATTGTTGATCGATCGCTTCCACTTGCTGACTGAAGGCCGATTCTCCGTCCCAGGGAATCAAGAATGCAGCGTTATAAACCATCGCTTCCGTAAGATTGTCATTCTCCACCACCTCGATCGCCAAGGCACTCAAGCCCGTTCGAAAAGCCTGGATAATCGCGTTGCGCCGTGCATCCATCGCCTGCTCGATCGCTTGGCCAATCCGCACTACTTCATCCATGCTCAGGTTGCGTCCAGACATGCGATCGCGTTCGGCCCTCAGCGTTGCATTTTCTGCCATCAGAAGCTGTAATTCTGCCTCCGCATCCCAAAACACCTTCACACCCACTTCGCGGTATCCGTCCAGTCGCGCTAACAAGGCTTTCATTTCCGTGCTACGGGGTGCAATCAACTGCTCATTCACCGTTTGCCAATCCTGGATCGTTAAGCCAAATCGTAAGGGTAAAACGGTGCGATAGCCTTCACCCATGGCTTTTTCCAACACTTTTTCATGGCCTAACAAATTGCGCCGACTGGCGAGATAGCGAGTCTGCTTTGCTTCGGAATATAGGAAGACAAAATCTTCAACCATATGGGCCTGAACCGGCTGTTGATCTAAGCCTTCTAGCTCTAATCCGGTGGGGCCGGGGCTGGGAAAGATGCCGTACAAATATAAACCGTGGGCCATGGAAGAATACCTCAGAGACTTGGGGGAAGAGACTGGGACGTCGAAAGTGGAAGCAGAGGATTTAATGTAAGGGTTAACAGTAACTGAGCGATCGCTGAGTAGGAACGCTGAACAGGCATTTAGATGGGCTTAGAAGTCAAAACCAATTGCAATTTGGCATGAATCAAATCCAACTGGGCCAGCCCCAAATCCACGCTGCCTTGCACAACAATGCCCGTATTTAACAGGCGATCGAGCAATTCCAAAAGGGTGGGTTTTTCGGTCGGTTGACCGGGATAGTAGCCCCCTGCTTTTGGTAATAGAGTACCCACCTCGCCCAGATCCAGATTCAAATCCGCCGGGTCAATTTCAAAGATTTTGCAAATTTCTAAAACTTGCTGTTCTAACGTTTGTAAGCTGTCCGCAGCTCGATCGAGTTGTTCGTCGGTGAGTTCTCCGCTGTCCATCCGGCGGATCACCTGCGCCTCCATCAGTTGACGGATTAGTTCAACCACCGTCAATAGTAAAGGGGCCAAGCCCGCATCTCGTTTACCCGCAGGTTCGGGAACGATCGATCCGAGATCGGGGGCATCGGGGTTTACAGGGGAAACTTCAAGGGACACGGCAATAGGAGGGGGCAAGAGGTTATTGAATACCAAATCAATTGGTGATTGCAACAGATGATGATCCCCCTAAATCCCCCTATCTCCTGCGGAGAGGCTACGCCAAGAAAAAGGGGGACTTTGAAGCTTTTATTTCCCTTTTTCTAGTTCCCCCCTTTTTAAGGGGGGCTAGGGGGGATCGGATCTAGGGTATCAATCAATCAATTGGGTATCAGGGGTTAGTTAAGACGTTAAATTAACCGATCGGCTGCTGCGGTAGGGCTTTGAGGGCTTGTAGTTCCGCTTCCAGTTGTTCCACCCGGTTGAGCAACTTCTGGTTTTGTTCTACAAGGGTTTGGGTTTGGCTACTGAAGTGAGGATTGTTTTCCCACCAGTTCACCCCAATTTCCCGCGCCTTATCAACGGAGGAAATTAATAACCGAATCCGAATATTTAGCAATTCCGTATGGGCAACGGAAACAGAAATATCTCCGGCAATCACAATTCCCTTATCCAGTACCCGTTCCAACACATCGGCGAGGGTAGAGCCTTGGGTGGACGTGGTGATGGATTTCGCTGCATCCGATCGCAAATTGGATTGCAATCCAGTCGGGGGCATTGCCGACGAATAACTCATGGCAAGCTCCTAGGGAATTGCAAAGAATGAACGATCACGATGGGCAAGGCGTTTCTCTTGCGCTAATTTCCGCAGGGCGTCTACGGTTTGGCTGCGTTGTAAACCCAGTTCGCCTTCAATTTCAGACAGCCTTGCTCCACTGGTACAAAGGGTTAGGTATTGGTAAATCTGCTCCTCGATCGACAACTGCACGGGGGCTTCCGGCTCAGCCTCAGTTTCCCAGTCATCGGGCAGCATGGCTAACACATCGGTCAACTCGCTAGCGATCTCCTCTGCTGCGGGCATCTCGTCGAATTCGCTAGCATTCTGGACTGTCTCAACTTCTAGGGCCTCAACCTCGGGCTCAATTTGGGCTTCTGGCTCCAGAATCATGACGATCGCATCAGCCACCGCTTCTACCTGGGGTTCAGGCAGTGTTTCAGGTGATGTTTCGGGCAACGTCTCAGAAATAGATGCAAAGATCGGGTCTTCACTCAATACAGATTCACCCAACCCGGCTTCAGCAACCGCAGATGCATAATCTCCCGATGCATTACCGACTGATTCATCGTCGATCGATTCATTACCGACTGGTTCATCGCCGACAAATTCATCACCTAAGAAGTCGTTGGATGCACTAACGATCGCTTGGGGAATTAGGATTTCAGGAATGGAAGTGTTGTCAACAGGTTCTGGGGAAAGAGTTGGCGCGATCGCAGTCGCGGGTTGGGGGACTGACACCGTTTGCACAGGCACCAGTTCCTTCAGAATGGATTGGCTTTCTGGAATGGGGGCTGCGCCCTGCATTAAATGCCACAGCAGTGTGGTTGCCTCTTCCATTTCCAAGGGTGATCGGGACAGCAAAATGTCCTGGCAAACGTCGCGGAAGTCGGGATTATGGAGCGAAATCTCGATGTCATGATCCCGGCAGATGGTGCTGATCATCAAGCAAGACCGAAGCCCGGAGGAATTGGACGTTTTGGTTTCCGCCCGGAAGGCTTTGACCAAACGCACAATTAAGGCCGCACTCGCCCGATCGATCTCCACCTTTTGTACCAGAATTTCCTGCTGGGTGAGTTCATCCGGTTCCGGCATCGTGATGGTAATGAGGCGATCCATCAACGCATCCTGGGTGGAGTGAACACCGCAGTATTCTTCCGGGTTGGAGGTAAAGATGGCGCGGAACTGAGGGTTAACCCGCACATATTCCACCCGATTGCTTTCCGGCGGCAGTACCAGAATTTTTTCCTCCAGCACTGACAGCAGAACGTTGTTCACTTCCGGGCGCGATCGGTTGAACTCGTCGTAAATCAGGGTGAAGCCTTCCCGACAAGCCAAGGTTAAACGCGAATCCACCCAGGTTTGCCGCAGTTGGTCTTCCACTTTGACAACACTGTGGATGTAGTTATCCACGACTTTTTTGCGGGTGTAACCGGCTTGGGTCCCAATGAGATCCGAAGTTTTGGCATCATCATCGCCAAACATCAGCATCATCGGACGTTCTAGCAAATCCGCTAGATGTAACGCCAGGGTGGTTTTGCCCGTTCCGGCGGGGCCACGTAAATGGATTGAGAATCCCGATAGCAAGTACCGAAGCGCCCGCGCTGTCACGCGTTCGATCGCTGGAGTTGTGACAAATCGTCGGGGGCTGGTACGAAGTACAGTGGTCACAGTCACTTCCTCAAAATAAAAGGCTACAAACTAATGTCTAGACAGGGCAGGGATGGATTGCTACGGATAACGCTAGGGGCAACTAGCGTTAATCCAGTTGGTTTAGCAAAACCGAGCAACCGTCCATAGAATCGATCGGCCACACAGATCGATCAAAACGGGTTAACGGGCCATGTAAAGGCGATCGCGCTGGATCACATGGCCTTCCCGAATCAACCGAGTCAGCGTACTGACCGCGTCGGCGCGACGCATCTCTAGAGTGGACTCCAGATCCGATAAACGAACACCATCACTCTGTTGGATCAGATGCAGCATCTGCATTTCCATCGAAGTTGCTGGCGATTCTTGGGACTTGGTGGTCGATCGAGCGTGGGCTTCCGCAGTCTTAGCCGATGACGGTTCTAGCAGCGCTGATTCAGAAGAAACGGGCTGCACCGCTTTTGCTGTCAGGGTTTGATCCACGCATTGCAGAAGTTCTTTGACACTTTCCGCATTCACTGGCGTATCCGATCGCGCCATCATCAATAAATCTGTCAGCACCTGCTCGATCGGCAATGATTCCTGAGGAGCTTGGGCGAGGGGTACAGCCGGAATGGGCGTCGTTGGGGTGGAAGTTGCCGACTTTTGAGGCGATCGCTGCTTTGCGCTGGCAGTAGGTGTCTTACTGGCAGGTGCTTTACTGGGCGTGCTAGCGACCGGCTGGTTCGAGCTAGGGGCTTGCGTTTTGACTGGCTGCGTTTTGACTGGCTGTGTTCTGACAGACTGCGCTGGAATAGATGGTGTTTTAGCGGACTGAGGGGGCGCGATCGCTGCAGTGGGATTGACCACAGGCATTGGCGCTAGTACTTCCTGGGGTAGGGTTTCCGGTTGGCTGGTTCCATCTCCCCAAACCGATTGTTTTAAGTCTTGCACCGATCGCTCGAGGGATTGGCGGAAGTCAGCCAAATCTTGAAACAGTTCAGCCATTTCCGCTTGACGGTCTTCGCGGGCGGTTTGTAGCTGGACAGCGAGGTCGATCGATCGTACTTGCCGTTGCTCAGCATAGTCCGACAGCAGTTGGGCAACATCCGATTGCAAGCGATCGACGGAGTCCAACAAATCCTGCCGCAACGCCTGTCCCATTACTTGCCGATTCAAAGCATAGTCCTGCAAGGTGGCTTCCACTTCTGCTTTGAGCAAGTCCAGATCCGCCCGGAGCGTTTGGCGTAATTCCTGGTTACTCGATTGCAAGGCTGCGCGACAGTTCTGTAGGTCGGCTTGCAGTTCGGCTGCCATCTGTTGTCGGTCAACTGCCGCCTGATTGAGGAAATCTGCGGTTTGAGCTTGCAGTTGGGTAACAAACAAGCTGCGATCGATCGCGGACTGTTGGGCCTCCGCTTGGCGACGATCGCGCAGGGTCGCTAGCATTTCTTGCACGTCGTCTTGACGCTGTTGTTGATCTGCCTGCAATCCCGCCTGAAAACACTGAAACTCAAGGCGACGCAGTTGGTCATCTTGAGCCAGATTCGATCGAATATCTGCCAATTCCTGTTGAATTTTGGACGCCATTTTTGCATGGGATTGGCGGTTCGTAACACGGATCGCAGCTACCCGTTTTTGCCTTGCCCTCAGCCCTTGCTGACGCCGTTGCCGTTCCTGTTGCCAAATATCTTTGAGAGCCATGACGAAATGCGTTGAAGGGAACGATTGGCAGGGACATCCACAACGAACATCCCTACCCAGTCAACAAACCTTATGCAGCAGGTACCGCAGCTTGGGAAGTCAGACCCACAGCTTCGGCATACTTCAGGTAGGTTTCTACGGAGGCAATGACGACACGAGCTTCGATGGAGAGTAGCTCAATCCCTACAAGAGAAACCCGTACCCATGCATCAACCACAATCCCTTTGTCCAGGATGCGATCGACCACTTCTGCCAAGCTAGAGGAAGAGTTTACTTTTTCAACAGCCATTGTTTGATCCTCGAAAATTCAGTGTTGGTCGGTTGGTTGGAGTTGTTCAGGTGGTTGGGTATCCACCCAATCTTTAGCTGTTCTTAAGGTAGACAACCTGTCGAGGAATCTAGCTGCCATATCTACGGAAGTTCATTTGCTTTCCCAAGAGCATCTTGATTTCAAGATCCGTGGATTCACCAATCTCATATCAGCTATCAAAAGCATGATTGGATCAATTTCGATAATGCATTAAATTGTGAAAAAGTCGGGATTGTTTCTAATCAATGACTAACCTTGTTGTACCCGTTGTTCAAATTCTTCCCGCGTTTGTTCAACTAGGGTATTGGCCGCGATCGCAATTTCAGGATGGGTTTCTTTCAACCAAGCTAAAAGTCGCGCGAGTTGGGCATTGCGTAATTCCAAATCCGTTTGAAAAACAGTGGCGATCGCCATTTGCTTAGCGTAATCCGCCGGATGGCCTTGGGCAATAAAGGCCGCCGTTAATGCCGTTAATGCCTGCTGACGCACTGGGTCACTTTGGGTATGGGTAAACATAGCTATGCCCTCATGAATGCAATAGGAAATGGTTCAAATTTTGTTAAGCGCAATCCAGTCCGATTTGGGTAATGACTGAGCTTAGGGATTTGCAAAGAAATAATATCCCCTCTTCATCCCCCCACCCTCCTCCCCTTCTACCCCCCTACCCCCTACCCCATCGGGATTTTATT
>NZ_JBLZFX010000117.1:0-18694 GCF_050753345.1 Alkalinema pantanalense CENA528
TGTACACTTTGCCCATACGATATTCCTACAAGAGTGGATTTCAGAACCAATCAGATCCTAAATCCATTCTCGCTCAAACTCACAAAATTAATCCTGACACTCCACTAGGGTGACCTCAGCGATCTTTACCTCTGGACTTTGGACTGCATTAAGAAATTCTTCCCGTAGTGGCTGAAATTTCTACAAAACCGCCACCCAGAGTCGAAAATTGCGTTCAGTTCAAACGCCAATTGTCTGTGCTCTAAATGAAAATACTGGGGGGCGGGGGTTCTGTAATACTGATTTGACAACAATCTGCTCAATAAATGGAAGATTGTAGGTGGAATATTCAGCTTTAGTTTGATTAACCACTAAAAATCCTGGTTTTTGTGCAGTTTTTCGCAAATCTTCTAAAAGTAGATTTGATGGGAATGCGTCAAATTGTATTGTTGCTAACTGTGGTCAAAATGGGTGGTAAATCCCTCATGATTAAAGTAAAGTTTCGATTTGAGAGAAAGTTCGATCTGTTCATATTAGATTTTTGCGGTTACGATAAAACGTGACAATTCAAACTGTGCTCTGTACAAGGTCTTGAAGACTGTTTGATGATGGAAATTAAACTAATTAATATTGGTTTTGGTAACATTGTGTCTGCGAATCGGGTGATTGCGATCGTCAGTCCAGAATCTGCTCCAATTAAACGGATTATTACCGATGCACGGGAGCGGGGGGAGTTGGTGGATGCAACCTACGGTCGGCGTACTCGTGCAGTGATTATTACGGATTCTGGCCATGTAATTTTGTCCGCTATTCAGCCGGAGACCGTGGCCAATCGGTTCGTCACTGCTAGAGAGTCCAATCACGACGATTAATGCAATCGTTCTCGCAAAGAATTGGATTTTCTGGGATGGAATAATCCCAGAAAATCTTTCCGCGCTACACTCTGAACGATTGAAGAATAAAATTGTGAGATTTTCCTACTGTTGCTAGGGGGCAAAACTAGAGGTCAAGATAGGCTAGCTCCTTACAAAAAAAGAAGCTAGCCTATTTATTTGTGGAAGAAAAATCTTTTTTGCTTGCCAGGGTGTTCTGTCCTGTAGCAAGATGGGGAACTACACTAGAAATTAATAAGAATTGTCTTTAGCTATTTTTGCTTTGATCTCACGTTATCTCATTTCACTATTCTGATACTTGTTGGACAGAGACATCATGGGCGTAGGTCGATTAATTGTCATCACAGGCCCCAGTGGCGTTGGTAAAGGAACATTGCTGAAATCCTTGCTGGCTGGTCATCCTGAATTGCGATTGTCCCTTTCGGCGACGACGCGATCCCCTCGACCTGGAGAGGTCGATGGGGTGAACTATCGGTTTATTACTCGGCCTGAATTTGAGCGAATGGTTGCCCATGGGGAATTTTTAGAGTGGGCCGAGTTTGCGGGAAACTGCTACGGAACTCCCCGATCTTCGGTGGAAGAGCTCCTGAAGCGGGGAGAATGGGTTGTGTTGGAAATTGAACTAGAGGGAGCTCGTCAGATCCGGAAGAGTTTTCCCTCAGCCTATCGAATTTTTATTCTACCTCCGTCGCTAGAAGAATTGGAAAGTCGGATCCGAGGACGGGGTCAGGACTCCGATGATGCGATCGCGAAACGACTACAACGGGCACAGGCCGAAATTGACGCTGCCAACGAGTTTGACATCCAGATTATTAACGATGATTTTGATTCAACCTTGGCTCGGTTAGAGACAGCGGTATTTGCAACTGCAGCGATGGTGTAGCAGCGCAGGTCAGGATGATGGAGCAATAGTAGGGGACTGGGTGGACAAAGGGAAAGTGCGTGAAAATGTCTATCCAGTGCTTTGATTGCTTCAGCGTAATTTACTGGAAAAAACTGGGGCCCATGCGGTTTAGGTCGGGCTAGTTAGCAAGGTGTGTAAATGAGTGACGGTTGATCCTCATCCAACGGCTGGCTAAATGAGAAGGATCATGGAAAGTTGAATTTAAAACGTTACACAAAACGTTAACGTCACTGATTGTTTAGTATTTCTTTTAAGATTCCTCAAATCTCCTCCTAGAATGCCCGATCGCCTCCTATCTTGAAGGATAGTGAAATTTCAGGTGTTTTATCTGTGCCTGTTTTCTGTCCTATGCATACTGCCTCAGTTTGTGTCCGTTCACTTGTATTAGCAATGATCGTCAGCTTTTTGGTTCCTGTGCTGTTGGTCAGTGCTTTTTTGTTGTTATTAATGGGCCTGGGTTTTCTGCCTGGTTTAGGGAACTGTAGCCATGCCTTTTTGTCAGAGGTATTGAGCTTTTTGTCTACCTTTGGGGAAGGACACCCTTGGATGGGATTGGTGACGATCGGCTTTGCCTTCAGTTTGGTGGGAGTCTTGTTTGATAGCTATATTCTGTATCGGCAGCGCTTCTTAACTTAGCGTGACAAGGTTGCAATAGTCGCAGGGTCGCCCAATCCTGGGGATCCTCGCCTATCCTAGATAAATGCTGTTGAGTTCGAGTATTTATGGATAGGTTACGGCGATCGATCACAAGGCTATTGGCCCTCTTGAGCATCGGGATAATTTGGTTCGGAACAGTGTTTGTGGGTCAGGCTTGGGCTGAGACAGCAAGTGTTCCTCAGGCGAGTATTCCTCAGGCGATTCCTGTCCAGCCCAAGCCTGCTCCAGGGAAAGCGACGCAGCTTAAGCAGTCCCAGTCGATCCAGCCCTATCTCGATCGGGTGATTCGCAACATTACAGAATTCACCCTCGACAATGGCATGAAGTTTATTGTGCTGGAGCGCCACGATGCTCCCGTGGTTTCTTTTTTGACCTATGCCGATGTGGGCGGTGCCGATGAAGTGGCGGGCAAAACGGGTATTTCTCACTTTTTAGAGCATTTGGCCTTTAAGGGGACGACCCGGATTGGAACCCAAGATTTTGCCAAGGAAAAAGTACTGTTAGCCCAGGAAGATGCCCTTTGGTCAAAGATCCAGACTACGAAGGCTCGGACAGAAGCTGCACAGTTGCAGGCGGAATTTGATCGGGTAGAAGCCCAAGCCGCAGCCCTGGTTGAGCAAAATGAGTATGGGCAAATTGTTGAGCAGGCGGGCGGCGTTGGCTTGAATGCGAATACCTCAGCAGAGGCAACGCGCTATTTTTATAGCTTCCCGGCGAATAAGTTGGAACTGTGGATGTCTCTGGAGTCGGAGCGCTTTTTGGATCCTGTGTTTCGAGAGTTTTTTAAGGAAAAGGCGGTGATTTTGGAGGAGCGGCGATTGCGGACGGATAATTCGCCGATCGGGAAATTGATTGAGGAATTTCTGCTGACCGCTTTTAAAGTCCATCCCTACCGTCAGCCCGTGGTTGGCTTTGAGGCGGATCTGCGGCGCATGAGTCGGCAGGATGTCTATGATTTTTACAAGCTACATTATGTCCCGGAAAATTTGACCTTTGCGATCGTGGGAGATGTGGATCCGATAAAGGTGAAACAACTTGCCCAGACGTATTTTGGACGCTTTGCGAAACGGCCAGCCCCGAATCAAACCCTGCCAGCAGAACCGCCCCAGCAGGAAACCCGTCAAGTGTCTTTAACGTTGAATTCCCAGCCGATTTATCTGGAAGGATACCATCGCCCTGCCCTGAGTCATCCGGATAACGCGGTGTACGAGTCGATCGCGAGTTTGTTGAGCAATGGGCGCACCTCGCGGTTATACAAGTCGCTAGTGGAAGAGAAAAAATTGGCCTTAACCGCAGAAGGCTTTAATGGTTTTCCGGGGGATAAGTATCCGAACTTGATTATGTTCTATGCGTTGACGGCTCCGGGGCATACCTTGGAGGAAGTTCAGCAAGGGTTGCAGACAGAAATTGAACGCTTGAAAACACAATCGGTGGATCAGGCGGAACTCGATCGGGTGAAGACTCAAGCACGGGCCGGATTATTGCGATCGCTGGATTCCAATTCCGGCATGGCGGAGGCGCTGTTGGAGTATGAGGTGAAGACCGGGAGTTGGCGTAACTTGTTTAAACAAGTGGATGCCATCGCAGCGGTAACCCCAGCGGATATTCAACGGGTTGCTCAAACAACGTTTACACCGAAAAATCGGACGATCGGTCGTGTGTTATCAAAAGATTAACGTATCCGACATGACAACGATGATACGAAGAGACCTGTATTGCTGATGGGAGAAAATTCTAAAAAACGGATGAAAGAAATCTCCTGAAATGAATGCGACCAGTCCTAAATTTGGTCGCATTTTTTAATGAGTAAAAACATTGAGAATAGCAATGCTGTGCTGATTACTTATGAAGAGATTTCATGAGTTGGATGGCATTCTATATAGCTTTGTAGGCTAATTCTGACGCTTTCATTCACAGGGGGACATTATACTGAAACACAGGCCCCCAAAAGCTAATCCTGTACCTGATAGGTTCTCCATCTAATATGAGTGAAATTCCCCCTAACTCGATCGCGAAGGACTATAGCAAGTTCGTTCCGTTCACGGCACGCATGATGGCTGCTATGAGAGCGCGGGAAACGGCTCGAACGGATCGATTATTTGCCGATCCGTTTGCGGCTCAACTGGCGGGAGAAGAAGCCTTTCAACAAGTTGACCTTCGACTGACGCCCCAGGATCAAGCCTATGTAACGGTGCGGACGCGATTTTTTGATGACTTTCTCATGGGGGCTCAACTAGGACAGATTGTGATCGTCGCTTCTGGTTTAGATACTCGGGCTTATCGCCTGCCTTGGACTCCAGCGGTGAAGGTGTATGAACTGGATTATCCAGAAGTTCTGGCTTACAAAGCCAATTTACTGAAGGCAGCTAGTCCGTCCTGCCAGCATCATCTAATTGGAGCTGACCTAACCCAGCCCTGGGAAGAACAATTGCTATCAGCCGGTTATTCTCCATCCTTGCCCTCAATTTGGTTGATTGAAGGCTTACTGATGTATTTTTCAGAGGCGCAAGCTCATCGTCTCCTGCAAGCTGTTTCTAACCTAGCGCTTCCGGGCAGTCAACTTGGCCTCGATCTGATTAATCTCCAAAGTTTGGAGTATGGGCCTTATCAAGGTTATTTTCAATTTGGGACAGATACCCCTGAGCAGCTACTGTCCCAGTATGGTTGGCGGGCTGAAGTGGTTCAACCGGGGGAGGCGGATGCGAATTTCGATCGCTATGTTGAGCCAGTTCCTCCGCGTGAAGTGCCGAACGTTATGAGAGTGTTTCTAGCGCGGGCAGACAAAGTTGATTTGGGGCGTAACTCTTGAGTGCTGAAGGTCTCGACTGCAATGGATCTGTAAGTGTTGATGCTCATGTTGAATTAAACGATCGCTAGAACCTTTCGCTATATCGTGAGCTTATCCTTGCAACAAATTTAAGAAGCTCAAAAATTTGGAGCCACCCCATTGGACACCACCAACCTGTCACCCGTATTCTCAATCTCAGTTATCCCATCACTAAGGAAAATGCAGGACAGTACCCATCCGGCGTCACCCGGAAGTTAAATAACGGCGATCGACGATTACTACAGCGTTGGTTTTGGTAATATCGACAGTTAATACAACAATCCCGATCAACTGATTCCAACTTTTGTTCAATATTTTCGCTTCGTAATTCCCGTTGTGTAATCCCCCGTACAATTAACTGTTCCCCCATCCACCGTGCTTCAATTAAGCCCGTATCGCTTAGCATTCGCCAACGTGGATCATTTATTATTGTCTCTGGGAGCGTGATTAAAATTGCTTCTTGCGTTTCCGCGACTTCTCCCTCATAACTCAGTTCCGGTGCTTCCGGTTGCAAAAAAGTATCCCCGATCGAAAACTCGATTACAGTTCCCGCTGATGGAATATGCAACTTGTAGCGACTACTCAGTTCATCCAACCCTGCCAAATCGTGCAGCGCTTGGGGGGCACCATGGACAAACACCACATGCTGCGGTCGTACATTATGGATTAACTGCACTGCCCCCAAACCATCGCAATGTTCTGCTAGCAAATAGGTTTCTACCGCCACTGCCGCCGTTTCAGATGACCCCGCAGATCCAGTTTCCGAACTCAGCCAATCCAAACGGAGATCCTGATGTTGCGGTAGCAGAATTAACCAAGATGTATGGGGTTGGCAAAATTCAGATAATTCCGAAATCGCATCCGTCAGAACAATACAAGGTTCCTGCCCCAAGCTCGATCGCTGATCTGGACTGAGGTGACGCACCCGAGGCGAAATGCGATCGTCCCAAAAGAGTGGCTGATATTGGGCAAAATTTTGCACCGGGGCAGGCAAATGGGGCAATAATTCCAAATATACATCGCAGCCTTGGGCCACTTGGCCTTCTACCCAAATATCCAAATTGCGCCCAGAAAACAGATAGTGACTGCGCAACAACATCAGCAATTCCTGGGCCAGACCGAAGGGAGAAACGGGCAACAGAATTGATTGGCCATTGGAAATTGCCCGTTCCATCCGTTCCATCAGATCATTTTCCTGGCGGCGACGGCGGGGATGGCGTTCGGCTCCGTAGCTGCCTTCGATGATCAGAACATCCGGGTGGATGCCGCGTAATTCCTCTAGTTTGAGCCCTTCCACCAACCGCGCATTCGACAAAAAAAAGTCGCCACTATAGAACAGTTGATAGGGCCGATCGCTCCCTGTATAGGTCAACAAAATTGCAGCCGATCCCGGCAAATGACCTGCGGGAAATAGTTGTACCGTCAGGTTATCGAGAATTTCGATCGGCGATCGCCATGGGAGCGCCTGACAGAACCAGGGTACCGGGGCTTGATCTAGCCAATTGAGGGGCAGAAGGTGGGTGGTGACTTCGCTGGCGTAGATTGGCAGGTGGGGAAACGCAAAGTGGAGGGGCAGGAGCGATCGGGCGTGATCCGCGTGGGCATGACTACACAGCACCACATCCGCAGGCAGCATTGGAGGTGCAGACTGGGAATTGGAAATTGCCGGATCAAAAATTGCCGGATTAATCAGGGTTTGCAAATTTCTCAGTCCACAGTCTAGGAGGATTCGATATTCTCCCACAGTAACCAATAGGCAAATCCCTTCATCTCCATGCCCCACCGCATAGGGCAAACATTGGAACATTCCGACAAGCAGATCTGGGGGGTGGGATTAGTGGTCTGTAAAAGTTAGTGGGCAGAGCCGTTGCCATGGTAATTGTCGGAGTCATAAAACCCGTTCTTGGTTCCAAAAAACAGGCAAGCCATAGGAAAAATAACGGCAATCCCGATGAGTAAAACTTTAACGTCCATAAATTCCGATCGCTCCTTATGATGCAACAGGTTGAGTGAACCCGGTTCGATCGTAGCGGAACTTTTCAGAATGTCCTAGAATGCAAAGATTTTTGACAGGATTGGGACAGGCACCCGCTGGAGATCGACTTGTAGGGGGCATTTGGGCGATCGACTGGCAACGATTACCCGCCTCAATGTCTACCACTAGAACCGCTGACACCGAACTGCTTACAGGGGGATGGAATAACCTAGGGCTTTCTTCGCCTTCAGCAGCGTGGCATTGGCAACCTCGGCGGCCTTTTCTTTGCCCTGCTTCAGCACCGATTCCAAATAGCCTTTGTCATCCATAATCGCGTGGTATTTCTCCTGAATTGGCGTTAGGGCCGCGATCGTAGTTTCCGTCAGTAACGGCTTAAACTGCCCCCAACCCATATCAGCGCACTCCTGGGCCACTGCCTCTTTGGACTGCCCCGACAGCAGCATGTACAGCGTCAGTAAGTTATTGCACTCAGGCCGATCGGGATTGTCAAACTCCAAACCACGGGTGGGATCGGTTTTACATTTCTTGATTTTTTGAGTAATCGTCTCCGGGCTGTCTAGCAAATTAATCCGGCTCAGTTCTGACGGATCGGACTTCGACATCTTTTTCGTGCCATCCGTCAAACTCATCACCCGTGCACCTTCCTTGCGGATGAGGGGCGTCGGAACCTTCAGCACAGGGTTTTCTTCACTGCCAAATTTGTGGTTGAACCGCTGGGCAATATCCCGCGTTAACTCTAGGTGTTGTTTCTGGTCTTCGCCCACGGGCACTAAATCCGGCTCATAGAGCAGAATATCTGCCGCTTGCAGCACAGGATAATCCAGCAGACCCACGCTAACATCCTCGCCCTGTTTGACGGCCTTTTCCTTGAACTGAATCATGCGCTCCAGCCAATTCAGCGGCGTGATGCAATTGAATAACCAAGCCAGTTCACTGTGGGCGGAAATGTGGGACTGCACAAAAATGGTGGCGTAGTCCAAACTAATGCCGCTCGCTAGATAGGTCGCCGCTACCTTGTAGGTATTATTGGCTAGTTGGGCCGGATCGTGGGGCACGGTGATGGCGTGCAGGTCAGCCATGAACAGAAAGCTGTCATAGTTCTCTTGGATCTCAACCCAGTTACGGATTGCGCCCAAATAGTTACCCAGGTGCAAATCCCCGGTTGGTTGAATGCCCGATAGAACTCGCTGCTTCGCCATAGGATCCAGAAGGAACAAACTAGAATTAACAAATGTTACAAGCTTCAATTCTAGCGGGTTGTGGGAGCAGCAGATCAGGACAGATGCGGGTCGATCACGCAATTGTGCGATTGTGACTCTGCGATCGTGATTGAGGGTAACTTTTCAGCTAGTTTTTCTAGTCGGGCATTGTGGGGGCTGAGTTGCTTGAGGCGGAGTTTTGTGACAGCCCAGCATTGACAAAATTTTGGATAAAACTGTTAACGACTGAGTGCAACGTTAACAGTTTCATAGACGGGACGGCCTTTAACGAACAATGTCACTATATTCAGGATGACGTGATTGATCTGAGTCTGTGGAGATTTAGCTATCGAGCTTGCCACTAGAGGTGCTGTCCTTATCAAGGCAGCGCTCTAGAAATTCTACTTGGTAGATATACCAAAATCGACGGGGATTGAGGACGGGAATATAAGCATTCTCAAATAAAGGTTGATTGAGATAGTGCCAAATTGGGAATTTGATGAGAGAAGAGAACATGGTGCAAAGGTTGGTAGGGGAGTGATGTTCTAAACATGCCCCTGACAAATGGGGTTTTCCTAGGAAAGATCCCGGATCTTAGGGGTGGGGTAATTGCACCGGATCTGTAATTCTAAGGAGATCCCAGAAGGCACGATCGTGCTGGCCTTTTATCGCTGTCCCACAGTGATTGATCGGCCCCTTGATTTACCAAGATTTCATAACAAAACCCCCTCACCAAAAGGCTCAGGGGCTAGACCTGCACCGATCGAAGTGGCCTTCCTAGTGCGTCATAGAACTCAATCAGGTACAGGATTTGTGCACAGTCTAGGATCCAGTCTGTTCCCGGCTTGCTCGATTAACGATGAATGAGAGGGGCAGCCATGCCATCGGGATCGCCAATCACAAAGCCACTGGTTACGGGGGTGCCTAACAGTAATACGCCCGCTGCATGGGGAGTAGCCATGGACGTGCCGCTAAGGGAACAGCGCATAAATAAAATCCCAATTGGGTAGGGGTAGGAGCGTAAAAGGGTAGGAGGGTAGGGGAATGAAGAGGGGATATTATTTCTTTGCAAATCCCTAATGGTGTTGTAGCCGCCGCCTTTCCAGGTTGATTTGATATTGACACCGGGGGCCGCGTAGTCGATCGGGGGATTGCCGTAGTTGGAGAAATAGGCCCAGCGATCGACTACGTCAAAGGCAGAAATGGTGTAGATACTGGTGCCATACCTGCAATCACCCCCGCAATTGTTCCACTACCGTTACTGTCTAAAACTTTAATCGGTACAACCGTGGCTCCGGCTGCTACTCCAACAACGCCAATACTAATAACGCCAATACTATTGTTGAGATAGGATGTATTTTTTTGGGTAACGGTGTCTAGAAGCAGCTGAATACCACTGATCGACCGTTTGATCGATCGTTAGTTTATGGCAGTTGATTTGTGGTTGGGGCGATCGCTTCTGTTAAGCCCGCTTTGGGCGACTCTTGCAGATCAGGAATGGTATTCCAGAGTTCAGAGGGGTGATCTTTCCCAACTAATACAACGGGACTGGGGGCATTGAGATCGATCGTAGGCATCGTTTCAGGACTGGCTGTCGTTTTACCACACAGTTGGGACAGATCTTGAGTGTGCCCATCGGCCCAAGTCATTTGGCACAGCGCACTGTCAGCATTGGCAAGGTTGGGCTTTGCCTGGATCAGAGTTCCTGTAATGACCGAAATTGAGATACATCCCATGGCCATTGTAATTCGTCGCATTTTCATCATTGTTGATCCATTCTCAGATGTGACTGTAACTAGAATCTCGGATGTTTGAGATGGGCTAACCTATATTGAGTGATTAGTGATTGTCAAGCAATTGCTTTGAGATTGCTTTGAGATTGCTCAGAAATCGCGTTCGATCGGTGGTTTAACTAAGGGGGTAAACCCTTGGTTTAACTAAGGAATCGGGACAATCGTATTGCTGGCTGCACCTGTGCTGCGTAATTTCTGAACAGCGGGCATGAATCGTTCTAGCGGGACGGCTCCGTTAATGGTGTGGCCTCGATAGGTAAAGGAGCCCCAATTGAGTCCTTGGATATGGAGATCGGAAGTGTGTACGCTGGAGCCAGAAGACCCGGCAGTGCTATCACAGTTGTGAGGCACAATACCGCTAATAGTTGGAAGAATATTGCAATTGAGATGTCCTGTGGGGGTTGTTCCACCGCCAGAATAACCAATGAGATTGGTCAACTTTCCTGCAACCGATTGCCCCGCTTTAGCCACTTGGTTCGAGTATGGCGCGTTGCCAAACCAGCCTGTTTTCGTCCCAAGGTCACTGGTGAAGCGAATAACCGCCCAATCCCGAGTTGCATCCCCTAAGGTTTTTGGGAAGGTTTTGAGGCCTGTCCAATAGGTATCAATGTTGGCGGTAGCGAAAACCCGATTGCCATGTTGTAGGGCAAAGGCTTTAATTTGTCGGGGGCCTCGGCCTTGTTCATCCAGCAAACAGTGGGTATTGGTTAACCCAATGTTGCGACCCACGACGGTAAAGGTGCAAGCATAGTACAAACCATTGGCCTTCTGGATTTCTAAGCGCCCGATCGCCTGTCGGTTGGTCTGGGTCATCCATTCGTAGGAAGGCACAATGCGATTATCAGCTCCGATAATATCGGCCTGCGCGATCGGTAAACTACTGGGAATGATGCCAATCATGCCACTCAGAGATGCGATCGTAGTGGCGATCGTGGAACGCAATTGTGGTTTGAATGGTTGAGTCTTGGAGAAATGATTGACAACGGTTGAGTTCATTGTTTTGGGATGCAGGGAACAAGGTTAAATAGCATGATTTTTGCATTCTCAATGAAGGCGCAAAAGCATGCGTTACAGTATCAATGCTCTTGATTCCTAAGAATCTGAAAAGAACATCCAAATATATAAGAGCAACAGTAGTTATTGCATTTGTGGATAGATTCCGATCGTGGCTATCCACAAATGTAGATGCAATAAAACCTATGCAATTTTGATGCTTAATGTTCCTCAGTTGTGCGATGCTCAAATCAATACTTGTCATTCAGAATGCAGCATATTCACAGCAAGCTTCGGTATGTGTGATAGGCCCTGACAGGTATAAGGTTTTATCATCGAACTGGGTAGTCATCGAGCAAACGAACAGGACGATTGTTTACTCTGGCTAGAAACAAACTTGGTAGAAGCGTACGTTCATCATAATTTTATAGAGCTTTTGACATAAACCGAGTTTTTACTAGATTCATAACTCCGTAATTTCCTAAATTTGCCTGTAGGAGCTAGCAATCAAATTGAAACTGTATGGCTCTGCACAGGACTGCACAATTTTGTGAAGATTTAGGAATGAAAAACACTATAATTTTTTGAAATAGAGTTTGACCTTGGGGGAATCCTGGGTAAATGCAAGTTACTAAAGGCAATCTACCGGATTCTGTGAATGTGAACTTGAGTTGGAAGCATGGTCAATTGAACGGGCGCAGTTCTAGAAAGGCTGTGGCTTGGGCTGGAATACGTGCAGGGTGGTGTGGGGCTGTGATCAGTCTGATTACAGTCGGCGTAGTCACTATAGGAGTTATAGTGCCTGCTTCTTCGCAACCGGCCTCTCCGCTTCCCGCTTCCTCTGTAAATCCTCGATCCGTAGAACCGCGATCGCCTGGGAAGGTGATTAAAGTTGCGACCCGAGTTGTTCCCCCCTTTGTGGTGGAGGAGAACAAACGACTGACAGGATTTAGCATTGACCTGTGGCGCAGTATTGCTAGTGAAATGGGCATGCAATCGTCCTTTGTCGTTCAGTCGGATGTGAATCAACTCTTGCAAACGGTGCGGTCACGGCAGGCAGACTTGGGCATTTCAGCCGTTTCGATTACGTCCGATCGCTACAAGTCCTTGGACTTTTCCCAGCCTATTTTGGAGTCGGGTCTACAAATTCTGGTGCGGGATGAGTCATCAAGTCCCTTTTCCCTATTGAGTGTCATGACCGTGTTTTTTTCGCCAGCACTGTGGCAGATTCTAGGCGTAATGGTGCTGTTAATCCTAATCCCTGCGCATATTGTTTGGTGGTTGGAACGGCGTAATCCCAAAGGCATGCTTTCTAATACGGCCTATTTCCCAGGGATTTTTCAGGCTTGTTGGTGGTCGGCGGCAACGTTAGCTACCCAAGCGGACGAGATGCCAAAGGGGGCTGCGGCACGGATTATTGCGGTGATTTGGATGTTCACCAGTGTGGTGTTTGTGGCCTATTTCACGGCAACGGTCACGACTTCGCTCACGATTCAGCAATTGCGGGGAACGATTAACGGCCCAGAAGATCTGCCTAATAAAAAAGTGGCGACGACCGCAGGCAGTACTTCAGCGGTGTATCTTGCGGAACGGAATGCCCAAGTTTTGGAGTTCCCTAGCATTAATGATGCCTACGAAGCACTATTACAGAAGAAAGCGGATGCAGTGGTCTTCGATTCCCCTGTTTTGTTGTACTATGCTGCGAAGGAAGGACGAGGCAAGGTACATACGGTGGGGCCCGTGTTTCGTCGGGAAAGTTATGGAATTGTGTTTCCGCCCAATAGTCCCTATGAGAAAGCTGTGAATGAAGCGTTGTTGACGCTACGGGAAAACGGAACCTACCAGGATTTGTATGATAAATGGTTTACTAGTGATGCGTTAAAAAATTAGTCGAAATGGCAAAATATACAAGTAAATTGTATAAATTAAGATCATTATTCTGGCAAAAACTACAGTGAGGTGAATTCTAAGTTGTTAATGCTAGATTCTGCTCACATAGCCCAAAAAACATGCGAAGTAGTCCGAGTAAAATGGACATTTCTCCAATCCCGTACAATAGTGATTCAGCAACGGTACCATCTACCGAAAGCCGATAAAACTTCCACCCTTCCCCATTCGTGACAATGCCGTAGATTACGATCGGACATCCCATCTGTTGATTAACCCATTGACAGGCTTGCATTTCCACTAAACACTGAGCTGTCCCCTGCTCAAAATCATCTTTTTTTGCCTCAATCACACAGGCAAAGGGCGCTTCTAAATAGGCACGGCGTTCCGCAATTAAATAATCTGCATTACCGCAAGTCTTTTCGCCTTCTAGATAGGCTCCTTTCCAAATTTTCAGTCGCTGAAATCCTTCCAGTCCTTCTTCGCAAATGGCATCAATTAGCAAGGTTTTAGAGACTTCTAAACTCTCCAAATCGAAGCGCTGCAACCGTTCTAGTCGTTGCCGAAAGAAATCGCTAATGGGAACCGGATCTGCCGCGATCGACCAACGCTGTAATTCCCGCAAGCCCAACTGCTGAAAGGCTTCCTTGTAGGTAAAGCTAGAAAAACTTTTTTTGCGTTCCTGGGTCGCTGAATTCATAGCGGCTATGCCTTGGAAGTAATGGGTAGAAGACGCAGACGCTCTGCGCCTTCCATCTAGTTACAAGCAATCTATGCCGAATTACTCACCTGTAACTGACAGGCTATCCACCCAAATGTAAGGGCAAACACCGCCTCCAGTAAAGTGACCTTCCGGCTCCACGTAGATAATCGACTTCAACACCTCACGGATATCGCCCGCGACCGTTGCCGAATCCACGCTGATGCGTTGGCCATCCTTGATTAACCAACCATCAAACGGCAGCGAAAACGAACCCTGCAAAGCCTGTACCCCTGCATGGAGTGCCTGCAAGTCATCGATCAAAATGACATTATCTGCTGTTTCCAAGCTGTAGGCTTCCTGGGCCGATTCCCCGGCAAAAACATGGAAAAAGTTCGGGCTTACTGTTACCTTGGCTCCCATATTCGCATTGCCCGTTGGCTCGGTGCCCATGCGTTGGGCTGTTCCTGCGCTGTGCAGAAAACTGGTGAGAACCCCATTGGTAATCAATGGGACTCGGCGCGTGGGCGTTCCTTCTCCATCAAAGGTATCCGCTCCCACATTTTCAGGATGCAATGCATCATCGCAAACGGAAAGCAACGGCGACGCGATCGCTTGATTAAGGGATTCCGGCGTAGACAAACTTTGTTTATCCAAAATGCTTTGGGCATTAAACAGATTGGAAAATGCGCCCAATAAACTGAGAAATGCTTCCGGCGCAAATACCACCCGGTATTTCCCCGTTTTCACCTTCTCATAATTCAAATGGCTGATCGTCTTGTCCGCCGCTTCTTTGACGCAGCCCTGGACATCTAACTTGTCCAACCCATGGGCGATGCGAAAGGCTCCGGCACTGCGGGGCTTTTTGCCCTCTTCCTCGGTTTTGGTGTAGAGATATAGGGATGCGATCGACGTTCCTTCATGGCGCAAGGCCCCCGCACTATTGATGTAGAACCGTTCGATCTCCCGTTGGGCCAAACCATTGTAGGGCACCCCCGCGATCGCAGGATGGGATTCTAGCAATTCCTTTTCGGCAGTGACTAGCGTTTTCAATAACGTATCCACTGCCGATGGCTCAACCCGTTCCGACCCGTGGGCGGCAATGCTGGCCGTGGCCTCTGGGCTAAAGTCGGGGACGTTTTCCGTGGCCCCAAAGTCACTCGCTTCCGAAGCCATTTTCAGGGCAATTTCCAGACCCGCTGCATCCACATCCGTGGTGGAAGTCACGCCCACCGTGCCCTTGGAACTCCAGACCCGCACCGTTACGCCCGATCGCTGGGATGCCTTCATTGCTTGGGGTTCGCCGCTATCCACTTGGACGCTGGTTTCTTCCACCGCCGAACCATAGATATCAAACTTCTCAATGCCTAACTTAGTTGCTGCGTCCTTTGCTGCGGACGCGATCGCTTCAATCTTTGCCATACCTAAACCCTTAGACTCATTCCTATGCAGAGGGAAAATCTTCACTCATCAGTGAACTTCTTATGGTGGAGAAGTCGCGACCTATCAACGATGCTGTCAGGACAACTCAATCATGGTGTCATAACCACAGGGTCAATCGCAGTGAAAATCGATTAATCAATGCTCTCGTTAACGTCCACCAACGGTAATGGAATCCACTTTGAGATGGGGTTGACCCACAGTACAGTAAATACTGCCGCTAACGGAACCACAGAACCCTGCGGCCAAACCTAAATCCTGGGAGCACATGGAAATCTTTTGCATAATGTCCACGGCTTCCCCAATCAAAGTTGCGCCCTTAAGCGGTTTGGTAAGCTGACCGTTTTCAATTAAGTAGGCTTCATCCACCGCGAAGTTGAATTCCCCAGTGGCACCCACACTACCGCCGCCCATCTTTTTGCAGTAAATGCCTTTGTCGATCGAGCTAAACAAATCATCCATCGAGTAATTTCCCGGTGAGATGTAGGTATTGCGCATGCGGCTGGCAGCGGCAAAGGTGAAGTTTTGGCGACGACCGCTGCCTGTGCGGGGATGCCCTGTGCGTAGGGATCCGGCCCGATCGGAAATGAAGTTTTTCAACACGCCATTTTCAATCAACAGCGTCCGTTGGGCGGGCATACCTTCGTCATCCATATCGATCGTGCCGAAGGCGTCCTGGGTTAACCCTTCATCCCAGGCGGTGAGATTTTCGTGGGCAATTTTTTCGCCCTTCTTCTCCATAAACGGTGTGGTTTTCCGTTCGATCTGCGTCGTTTCCAACAGGTGGCCGCAGGCTTCGTGGAAGATCACGCCACCAAATTCATTGGCCATGACGATCGGGTAGCTGCCCGACTCCACGTAATCGGCATAGAGCATCTTACCCGCCGACTCTGCCACTTCTTCCGCGCTGTCTTCATAGTTCCAATGGCGCAGAAATCCGGGATCGCTGGTATTGCCCACCCGCTTGTTGATGCTCGATCGATTGGCCCCATCGGCGCACAGCAAACTGTAGCCCACGGATTGGGTCAGGCGGATATCCCGCGCAAAGGTGCCATCACTGGCCGCCACCATGACTTCTTGCCAATCACGGAAATACACCGCCCGCCGGGACTGGGCATGGCTGGCTTTTTGGGCCAATTTGCCATTTGCTGCTAGCAATACATCGCCCATTTCCCGCATGGAACTGGTTTCCCCCAGCCACTGATCCTTGCCACGTTTAGTGGCGTAGTCCCGCAGTAACTCCAGGTTAATTTCCGGGATGAAGGCGTTTGGCCCTGGTAGGGTTAAGCCCATGATGCCGAGGGCTTTTTCCAATGCGGTTTTGAGGCCATTAAACGTCAAGTCATTGGTGGAGACATAGCAGTCCGCTTTACCCCGGAAGACCCGCACCCCAGCCCCCGTGGACAAGCGGGGCGAAATGCTAGTGATGGCATCTTCCTCAGCCATGCAGCCAATGTAATTGACCCGCTCTAGGAAAAACTCAATAAAGTCGGCTCCGGCGGCTCGTCCTAAACCCAGCAGCGTTGATAGGGGGGCTTCCCAGGTTTCATCGAAGCGGTGCGAAGTATTGCCATACTTCAGGTTGGGGAGTTCTTTGGTCAATAGTAACGGTGTTGCTAGCATGGACAGCCTCAAAATTCTAGGGACGCGCGTTCTAACCGCAAGCCGATCGGGGTGTGGGATACCCACGATACTTGCTTCAGTCTAGCAAAGGGAACTGCAAGGGGGATCGCCCCGCAGACCTGACGGCGATCGCGATTCCCGTACACGCCTTTTGATACAATCGCCTTACTCACGGTTAGGATGGCCCCAGCCCATGAAGCGTCGGAATTTAATCACCTCAGCGGCGATCGCGACTGCAACGGCAACCAGTCTCTCCGGCTGCATTCGCATTCGTAAAGCCTCTTCTAGTACTAGCAGCAGCCTGCCGACGGTGAAGTGGCGCATGGCAACCAGTTGGCCTAAATCCTTAGAAACTATTTTTGGGGGAGCCAGTACGGTGTGCCAGCGGGTGGCGGAAATGACCGATGGCCGTTTTAGCATTACCCCCTTTGCGGCAGGGGAAATTGTGCCCGCGTTGCAGGTGATGGATGCGGTGCAGTCCGGAACGGTGGAATGTGGGCATACCGCCAGCTACTACTACACCGGGAAAAATCCCGTTCTTGCCTTTGGGACAGCGGTGCCCTTTGGCCTAAATGCCCAGCAACAGAATGCATGGCTTTACCATGGCGGCGGGCTGGAAGCGCTACGTAAGGTCTACAGCGATTTCAGTATCATTAATTTCCCGGCGGGAAACACAGGCGTACAAATGGGGGGATGGTTTAAAAAGGAGGTGAAAACGGTTGGAGATTTGAATGGCCTCAAGATGCGGATTCCTGGATTGGGGGGCAAGGTGATGGCCCAGTTGGGGGTGAATGTGCAGGTGTTGCCGGGGGGCGAAATTTATCTGGCCCTCGATCGAGGGGCGATCGATGCCGCTGAATGGGTTGGCCCCTATGACGATGAAAAATTAGGGTTACACAAAGCAGCGCGGTTTTACTACTATCCTGGTTGGTGGGAACCGGGGCCGACCTTGGAAGTGCAGGTGAATCGTAGCGCTTGGAACAAATTACCCAAGGAATACCAGGCGGTATTTCAAACTGCTACTCAGGAAGCGAACTTGAATATGCTGGCGCAGTATGATGCCCTGAATCGGGAAGCAATGGCGCGGCTGATTGCCCATGGAACCCAGTTTGTGCCCTATAGTGCCGAAATTATGCAAGCGGCCAAAACGGTGTCGTTTAATCTCTACGAAGAAAGCGCCCGTCAAGACGCTACTTTCCGAAAGATCTATACGCAGTGGAAGCAGTTCCGTGAGCAAATTGCCCAGTGGAATACCATTAATGAGTTTAGCTATGCAAATTTTGCGGTGAGCAAAAACTAGATCAGCTAAAAACTGGGCCAACTAAAAGCCCGATCGACTATTCCGAGGTCTACTGGTGATTTCCCAGGCTGTGGGACTCGCCTTGTAATGATTCTAGAATCACCCTTTGCACCTTGCTGCGGGGATGGGGGACTTGGTTGGTACCCGCAGGCCAACCTTCCCGTTGCTGAGAGCGATCGCCATCGGTTGATTCAGTTTGGTCATGGAACAAAATCTGCTGGGTTGGGAAGGGCAGATCGATGCCATGGGCTAACAGCGTTTTACAAATACTTTCTAATACGCGATCGCGCGAATCGAGGACTTCTGCGCGACTGGGGGGATGAATCCACCACCGCGCTCTAAGATTTACACTGAAGTCGGCTAGATCCATTACTAGACCTCCTGCATGAATAGTGGAGTGATGTGCCAGTTAGAGCAGGAGGTAGGAGAATAAGAATGTTGCCCTCAACATTTCTGTGGAGAGAAGATGAGCTACCAAGACCTTGAGTCGCTGTCGGATGGTG